>DASYUS010000199.1:0-9375 GCA_036000945.1 Allostellaceae bacterium | reverse complement strand
AATCGCGGGCGCGATCGACCGCAGCGACGACCGGCATCGCTTGCGCCAAGCCGGCGGCGATGGCCGAAGCGAGCGTGCAGCCGGTGCCGTGGGTGTGGCGGGTGTCGATGCGGGCGCTCTGCCAGACGCGGCGCCGGGTTGCGGTCACCAGCACGTCGTAGACCGTCTCGCCGGCGAGATGCCCGCCCTTGAGCAGCACCGCCCGGCAGCCGAGCGCGAGCAGCTCGTCCGCGGTCCGCTGCATCGCGGCAAGGTCCGCAATGCGGTGACCGGCCAGGATTTCGGCTTCGGGCAGGTTCGGAGTCAGCACCGCGGCGCGGGGGATCAGAAGCCGTTTCAGCGCCTCGATCGCACCGGGCTCGATCAGCGGCGCGCCGCCCTTCGCCACCATTACCGGATCGACGACGAGCGGCACGTCCGGCGCCCGCTCGGCGAGCACAGCGGCAACCGCCTCGATGACGCCCGCATCATGCAGCATGCCGGTCTTGACCGCGTCGGCGCCGATATCGTCGAGCACCACCTCCATCTGTTGGCGGATGAAATCGGGCGCGATCGGCAGCACGCCGAAGACGCCCTCGGTGTTCTGCGCGGTCAGCGCGGTAATCGCGGTGGCGGCAAAGGCGTCGAGCATCGTCACCGTCTTGATGTCGGCCTGGATGCCGGCGCCGCCGCCCGAATCCGACCCGGCGACGATGAGGACCCGGCCGTGCATCATTCGGCCGCCCGGACCACCGAACCGGCCGCCGGCTCGATCGCCTCGGGGCTCCGGGCCGCCGCGAGGATCGCCTCGCAGATCTCGCCGACGACGCTCGTCAGCACCGCCTCGTCCTCGCCTTGCGCCATCACGCGGATCACCGGTTCGGTGCCGGAATTGCGGATCACCAGCCGCCCGGCGGCGCCGAGCCGCGCCTCGGCTTCGGCGATCGTCTGCTGGACCGCGCTCGCCTCGAGCGGCCTCCCGTCACCGTAGCGCACGTTGCGCAACAGTTGCGGCACCGGCTCGAAGACGTGGCAAACCTCGCTGGTTCGCCGGCCGGTCTCGACGATGCCGGCCAGCACCTGCAGCGCGGCGATGAGGCCGTCGCCGGTCGTCGCATAGTCGGAGAGGATGATGTGCCCGGACTGCTCGCCGCCGAGATTGCAGCCAAGCGCACGCATCTTTTCGACGACGTAGCGGTCGCCGACCGCGGTCCGGTGCAACCCGATCCCCTGCCCGCTAAGAACGCGTTCGAGCCCGAGGTTGGACATGACGGTGGCGACCAGCGCCCCGCCGGCGAGCTGGCCGCCGCGCGCCAAATTCGTCGCGATCAGCGCCATCAGCTGGTCGCCGTCGAGGATGACGCCGCGCTCGTCGGCGACGATCAGCCGATCGGCGTCGCCGTCGAGGGCGATCCCGATATCGGCGCGGCGCGCCAGCACTTCCTGGCGCATCTGCTCGGGGGCGAGCGCGCCGCATTCGCGGTTGATGTTGAGCCCGTCCGGCGACACGCCGACGGTGAACACCTCGGCGCCGAGCTCCCAGAACACGGTCGGCGCGACCTTGTAGGCGGCGCCATGCGCGCAGTCGACGACGATCCGCAGCCCGTCGAGCCGCAATCCCTTCGGGAAGCTCTGCTTGACGAACTCGATATAGCGGCCGCCGGCATCGTCGAGCCGCTTGGCGCGGCCGAGCTCGGTCGGGCTGGCACGGCGCGACGGCCCATAGTCGAGGGCCTGCTCGATCCGCAATTCGAGATCGTCCGACAGCTTATAGCCGTCGCGCCCGAACAGCTTGATGCCGTTATCGGCAAACGGGTTGTGCGACGCGGAGATGACGACGCCGAGATCGGCGCGCAAACTGCGCGTCAGCATTGCGATCGCCGGCGTCGGCAACGGCCCGACCAGCACGACGTCCATCCCCATCGTGATGAAGCCGGCGGTCAGCGCCGGTTCGAGCATGTAGCCCGAGAGCCGCGTGTCCTTGCCGATGACGACGAGGTGCTTGTGCGCCCCGTTGCGAAAGCATTCGCCGACCGCCATCGCCACCTTGAGCGCCGTCTCCGGCGTCATCGGCTCCAGATTGGCGGTGCCGCGAATCCCGTCCGTCCCGAAAAGCCTGCGCGTCATCGCGCCCAATCCCCCGCGTTCTGAGCGACGACCGCCGCCCCCGATAAACAACCGGCGGTCGGCAACGATCCTAGCAGATAACGGGTGTCAAATCGTCAGCGCTTGAGCTTAGCCGCCCGGCTGCGGCTCCGGCTCGGGGCCGATGTTGGAGGGGCGCCCGGCGGGAGGCACCGAGCTGCGGCGGCCGGGTTGCCGGGGCTCTTCGGTCGCCGGGCCGGTGGAGGTGTCGCGTACGATCCGCTCGCCCTTGATGACGCGGCGGATCTCGTCGGCCGACAGAGTCTCGTATTCGAGCAGCCCTTTGGCCAAGAGGTGCAGCTCGTCGAGATGGCCGCTCAAAATCGTCCGCGCCGAGCTTTCGCCCTCATCGACGATGCGGCGGATCTCGTCGTCGATCACCTTCGCCGTCGCATCCGAGACGTTCTTGCGCTGCGTCACCGAGTGGCCGAGGAAAACCTCCTCCTCGTTCTCGGCGTAGCGCAACGGCCCCAGCTTGTCGCTGAAGCCGAATTCGGTAACCATGCGGCGCGCCAGCCCCGTCGCGCGGCGGATGTCGTCGGCCGCGCCGGTCGTCACCTTGTCGTCGCCGAAGATCAGCTCCTCGGCGACGCGGCCGCCGAAGAGGCTGGTCATCATCGCCTTGATCTCCTGCTTCGACTGGCTGTACTTGTCGCGCTCCGGCAGGAACATCGTGACGCCCAAGGCGCGGCCGCGCGGGATGATCGTCACCTTGTGAAGCGGCTCGTGCGACTCCGCGTAGAGCATGCACAGCGCGTGCCCCGCCTCGTGATAGGCGGTCAGCGTCTTTTCCTCCTCGGTCATCACCATCGAGCGCCGCTCGGCGCCCATCATGACCTTGTCCTTGGCGTGCTCGAACTCGCTCATCGCGACCGCGCGCTTGCCGCGGCGCGCCGCCATCAGCGCCGCCTCGTTGACGAGATTGGCGAGGTCGGCGCCGGAGAAGCCGGGCGTGCCGCGGGCGATGATCTTCGGATCGACGTCCGACGACAGCGGCACCTTGCGCATGTGGACCTTGAGGATCTTCTCGCGGCCGACGACGTCGGGGTTCGGCACGACCACCTGACGGTCGAAGCGGCCCGGGCGCAGCAGCGCCGGGTCGAGCACGTCCGGCCGGTTGGTGGCGGCGATCAGGATGACGCCCTCGTTGGCCTCGAAGCCGTCCATCTCGACCAGCAACTGGTTCAAGGTCTGCTCGCGCTCGTCATTGCCGCCGCCGAGCCCGGCGCCGCGATGGCGGCCGACCGCGTCGATCTCGTCGATGAAGATGATGCAGGGCGCGTTCTTCTTGCCCTGCTCGAACATGTCGCGCACCCGGCTGGCACCGACGCCGACAAACATCTCGACGAAATCCGAGCCGGAGATCGTGAAGAACGGCACGTTGGCCTCGCCGGCGATGGCGCGGGCGAGCAGCGTCTTGCCGGTGCCGGGCGGCCCGACGAGCAGCACGCCCTTCGGGATCTTGCCGCCGAGCCGCTGGAATTTCTGCGGATCCTTCAGGTACTCGACGATTTCCTCGAGTTCCTGCTTGGCTTCGTCGATGCCGGCGACATCCTCGAAGGTGATGCGGCCGACCTTCTCGGTCAAAAGCCGTGCCCGGCTCTTGCCGAACCCCATAGCCCGGCCGCCGCCGCCCTGCATCTGGCGCATGAAGAAGATCCACACGCCGATCAACAGCAGCATCGGGAACCACGACACCAGGACGCTGAACAGCGACGGCACGTTCTCGTCGACCGGGGAAGCGGTGATGCGCACGCCCTTGTCGATCAGGCGGCCAACGAGGCCGGGATCGGTCGGCGTGTAAGTGGTGAAGGCGCGGCCATCGGTGAAATGGCCGGTGACCGTGTTGCCCTGGATGGTGACATCGGTGACCTGGCCGCGGCCGACATCGGCGATAAAGTCGGAAAACGCCAGCGTCGATTGCGGCCCACGCGTCGAGGAGGTCTGGAACAGATTGAACAGGGCGACGAGAAGCAGGCCTATGACGATCCAAAGGGCGAGATTCTTGCCGAAATTATTCACGCTGCAGGCCTTTCCCTACCGCCTCGGGCACCGCACCCGATGCAACCGTGCCGGGGTCTCCGTGCCAGCGAAACATAGGATGCCCCCGCAATTAAACAACTGTAAAGCCCGCACTTGAGAGCCGGTTCGCCGGACAAAAGAAAAGACATGGCAGGACCCCTACCCCGGGGCGGCGATAGAAGAGATGCGGCACTGCGGCAAGGCCCCGTTCATCCCACAACGCCGGCAGCACCGGGCGCAGCAGGCGCGGCAAATCGCCCGCCTCCAGCCACGTTGCCGGCATGCCGGAAAGCCCGAGATAGGCGAGAGAGAAACCGTGCCTCGCCGTCGCCGCCAGGCCGACGGCAAAGCGTCGGTCCCAGACGAGCGACTCGCCGGGCTCGATCCGCACCGGTGCGCTCGCCGCGGCCGGTTCGCGCAGGACGAGAAGTCGCCCGCGCCAGGGAACAAACCGGCAGCCCCCGAGCGTGCGGGCGCGATCGGGTTGCGCCAACAGCCCCGCCCGCAGCCGGGCGAGTCGCACCCGGCGCGCCGGATAGTGCGCCCCGCCGATACAGGCCGCGACCCGGCCGAGCAGCCGCTCGGCGCTGTCGGGGTCGGCCGTTGCGATCGCCGCCGGATCGACCACGCCGAACCCCGCCGGGTGCAACGCCACGGCGCGCGCGAGCTGGCGGTCGAGCGAGCACTCGCGCTCGATCCGCGCCGCGCCGCAAGCCCGCGCTTGTTCGATGGCGTCATCGGCAACGGTGCCCCGGAGACGCAGACGGGCGCGCTCGAAGGCGGGGTTCAGATTGCTCGGGTCACGCAGGAAGGGCTGGCCCTCGTCGGCGAGCAGCGCGGCCAGCCGCGTCCGCGGCACCGCCAACAGCGGCCGCAGCAGCCAGCAGCCCGCCAGCTCGCGAACCGCCGGCATTCCCGCCAACCCGTCGATCCCGCTCTTGGCGCGGCGGCGGATGAGGTGGGTCTCGGCCTGGTCCTCGCGATGATGCGCGGTCAGCACGTGCAGGACGCCCTGCGCCCGGCACCATTCGGCGATCAGGCGGTAGCGCGTCTCGCGGGCCGCTGCCTGAATGCCGCTGGTCGGCTTGTCGCCCTCCCACACCAGGATTTCGTGCGGAATGGCGCGCGCCGCGAGCCAGCCGGCCACCGTCTGCGCCTCGGCGGCGCTCTCGGGCCGCAACCCGTGGTCGACGATCAGCGCCCAGGCCTCTCCGTCGCGCTCGCGCGCCCAGCGGTCGGCGAGCAGGATGAGGGCGAGGCTGTCGGGGCCGCCGGAGACCCCGACGGCGATCCGCGGCCGCGCCTCGAAGCCGCCGATTGCGGCGAGGCTCGCGGCAAGCTCGGCGAGGGTCAGGGGAGATATCACGGCCATCGCATTTGACATCCCTACTCGCTCCCCCTCGATGGGGGAGGGCCGGGGTGGGGGTGAAGCAGCCGCCCGGTCGATCGCCGGGAAGACACCATCATGAGGCCGTCAATGCGAGGAGCGCAGCGACGAAGAAAACCGCTCAGCAGCCCAGCCGCTTCTTCTCCGCCGCGGCATGCTGCTTGATCGCGGCCCCGGGGTTGGGGAAATCATGATCGAGCTGGGCCAGCGCGAGGCAGGCGTTCTGCTTTTGATTGGCGCGGGCGAGCGACATGCCGAGCTTCAACAGACCGTCGGCCGCCTTGGCGCTCTTCGGATAGCGCTTGTAGCCTTCGGCAAAGGCGCTCGCTGCCTCCATATATTTGTTGCGCGTGTAATAGGTCTCGCCGAGCCAGTATTGCGCGTTGCCGGCCATCGGGTCCTTCGGGTGCTGCTCGAGGAAGGCCTTGAAGGCCGTTTCGGCGGCGGGATAATTGGCCTGCTTCAAGAGGCCGAAAGCCTCGTTGTACTGCCCGGTCGCGGAGCCGCTTGGCAGCAGCCCGGCGGCTGGAGGACGCCCGGCCGGTGCCGCGCTCGTCAGTTCGGGCGCCCGGGCGGGCGCCCCGGGCGGCGTCAGCGTGCCGAAGGCCGGGGCCAGGCCGACCGGGGCCGCCCCACTCGGCGGCGGGACCGCGGTCCCGGGCCGCATCGCCGATCCGGACCCGGCGTCCGGCACGACCACCGGCGGCGGCTCGTCGTCGGCCGCGCCTGCCGGCTCGCGCGGCACCTGGCGAGCAAGGCGCGCAGCATTCGCCGAGCCCAGCCGGGCTGGCGGTGGATTGGCCGCCGTCGCGGCAGGCCCCGCACCCAGCTGACCGAGCCGCAGGTCGACATCGTCGTTGATCTGCTCTACCCGCTGGCGGATCTGCGAAATCTTGTTGGCGACCTCCTCGACATGCCCGGTGAGCTCGCGCATCTGCGATTCGAGCCGATCCATGCGGATTTCGGCGTTGACCGCCGCGCCACGGTCGCCGCCCGTCGGCGGCAGCGGAGCGCCACGGTAAACCTGCCGCTGCAACATGTTGAGGTCGCGCTCGAGGCGCTCGAGCCGCTCCTGCGTCGAACGGTCCTGGCCGCGGGCCGGCGGCGGCGCGACCGCCGCCAGGCAAAGCGCCACGGCGAGGCAAGCACACAGCAGGAGCGATCGCCGAACCATCCAGTAGGCCTCATAGAAGAGCGGAATGCGCCACGATCAACGCTCCGCGGCGGCAGAAGCCAGCACGGCTTTATAGGCGCTATTTTGGGCGAAATGAGGGCGCAGAGCCCGCGTTTGCGCCGCCCCCGCGGCACGGCGCCCGGCCGACCGGCGCTTTGCCGATCGGCCGATTGGTCCGGTCAATTCACCGTCGTGACGGCGCGGCGGTTTTGCGCATAGGCCTCTTCGCTCGATCCGGGAACAGCCGGCCGCTCCTTGCCGTAGCTGATCGTCGACAGGCGCGAAGCCGGTATGCCCAGCGCCACCAGCACGTTCTTGGCCGCCTGGGCACGGCGCTCGCCGAGCGCCAAATTGTACTCGCGCGTGCCGCGCTCGTCGCAATGCCCCTCGATCGACACCGACACGTTGGGATAGCGCCGCAGCCATTCGGCTTGGCGCTGCAAGATCTGCTGGGCTTCCGCCGAGATGTCCGCGCGATCGAAGGCGAAGAAGATGCGATCGCCGGCGGTCGCCGCCAGATCCTGTTGCGACCCCGGGCCAAAACGCGATGCGCCGAGCCCGCCAGGCCCGCCGGGGCCGGGCGGTCCGCCGGGCGCCGTGTCCGGGGTGCTGCTGCAGGCGGCAAGCATCAGCAATGCCCCCGCCACGGCTGTTAAACGAGCAAGCATCGTGGAACTCCCCTGATAATGTCGAACGGTATTGCCCCTGGATTGCCCTTGCTAGCGAAGCAAGGGCGACCACGCCGGGTCGGAAGCACTTCCCGGGGTATTAACCTCGCGCTGATTGGACCCCGTCAAATCAATCGTCATAAGTCGCGACGAACCGCCGCCGCCGCGCGAGTCGGTGCGGCCCTGGCGGAAATACATCAGCACCCGGCCATTCGGCGCCCAGGTCGGTCCTTCGACCAGGAAGTCTTGCGTCAGAAGCCGTTCCCCGGAGCCGTCGGGGCGCATGACGCCGATGTAAAACGCGCCGGAATCGATCTTCGTGAAGGCGATCAGATCGCCGCGCGGCGACCACGCCGGCGTCCCGTATTTGCCCGAGCCGAAACTGATCCGCCGGGCGCCGCCGCCGCCTGCGCCCATCACATAAAGCTGCTGCGACCCGCCGCGGTCGGAGTTGAAGACAATCTGGCTGCCGTCCGGCGAGTAGGAGGGCGAGGTGTCGATGGAATTGTCGCTGGTCAGCCGCGTCATCCCGCCGCCCTGCGCCCCCATCACGTAAATATTGCTGGCGCCGCCTTCCGACCGGCTGAAGATCAGCTTGCTCCCGTCAGGAGAAAACCTCGGTGCGAACGTCATCCCGGGAACGTTGCCGATCGAACGGCGCTGGCCGCTGTCGAGGTTGTAGAGAAAGACGCTCGGCGTGCGGGTATCAAAAGACAGGTAGGCGATCTCCTTCGCCGAGGGCGAGAAGCGCGGCGTCAGCGCCAACGCCTTGCCGTCGGTCAGGTACTGCTGGTTGGCGCCGTCCTGGTCCATGATGGCGAGACGCTTGACGCGCTGTTGCGCCGGGCCGGATTCGGCGATGTAGGCGATGCGCGTGTCGAAATAGCCCTCTTCGCCGGTAATGCGCTTATAGATCTCGTCGGCGATGATGTGGGCGATGCGGCGCCAATTCGCCCTTGTCGTCGTGTAGGCGAAGCCGGCGAACTGCTGCTCGGCGAAGACGTCCCACAGCCGGAACTCGACGCGGAAGCGGCCATCCCCCTGCGTCTGCACCGTGCCGGTGACCAGCGCCTGGGCATTGATCTGGCGCCAGTCGGCGAAGCGCGGCCCCTGCCCCGCGGCGACATTCTGGATGAAGCTGCGCGGGTCGAGCGGCCGGAACAGGCCCGAGCGCTCCAGATCGGCCGAGATCACCTGGGCGAGGTCGCGCCCGACCTGCGCCTCCTCGCCACCACCGCCGGCGAAGGCCGGGACCGCAATCGGCAGCGGCGTGACCTTGCCGCGGGTGAGGTCAATGCGAGGTTCAGCGCGAGCCGGCAGCACAATTACAATCAGCGCCAGCGCGGCCAGTACCCCCCCGGCCGCGCGGGCAACAAACCGATCCCCCATCATTGCATGTCCCTTGTACTGAATCCGAAAATGAAGCTCTGCCACACCGAGTAGCTTTCCGGTGGGAAAGGCAGCGGCGAGCACTGCGGGTTGCGCAACGCCCGGATCCCGCTGTCGGCGATCGCCCGGTAGATCGGGTCGCTGGCATAGTGGCCGTGATCGACGATCTTCGCCTGCTGGACGGTGCCGTCGCGGTTCATGACGACCCTGATGTCGGCGACGAGATCGGGTTTTTCCTTCGCCCCGAACGGCGGGTTGAAGCACGGGCGCAGCTTCTCCCGTATCAGGTCGATCTGGCTTGCGGTCAGCTGGCTGCCGAGCGGCGCCTTCGGCTGCGAGGAGGGTGGCGCCGCCGCCGCCATGCGGCGCGGCGCGGGCGGCGCTTCCTCGGCCTGCGCTGCCTGGTCGCGCGTCAGGTTCTTCAGCAGCGCGTCGAATTGGGCCGGCTCGGCCTTCTTGTGTTCGAGCTCGTTGATCATTTTGTTGAAGGCCGCAGCATCGGTCTTTTTCGGCTCCGGCCGCGGCGCCTGGTGCGCCTGGCGCGACTCGGGCTTCGGCTTGGGTTCCGGCGGCGGCGGCGGCGGAGGTGGAGCCTGCGCTGTGACCGGTTT
>DASYUS010000198.1:0-2073 GCA_036000945.1 Allostellaceae bacterium | reverse complement strand
CCATTTGCGCGACGACGGGCCGGCCCCCGCGAGAGCTGCCCTCAGCACCAGCGCTGGCCCCGCAAGCGGATAAGCGCGCCGTAAGCGAGTTGGCGGGTCAGGTTGAGGTAGCGCGGGCGCCGCTCGGGGGATTGTAGCAGGAACGCCGCGATCAGCCGCTTGACCGTGGCGATCAACCGAGCCGCTTCATCTCATGTCTGCAGGTCCGCCCATCCCGGTTCGACCGCGGCTTTTTCGAGATCGCGGGTGATGAGGACCAGACGCGAACGGTGGTCGCTATCGGGCCAGTCGGGCAACGCGATCGGCGGGTGGAAGGTGTGATGGACGCCGTGAACCGCGATTGGCCCCGCCTCGCCGGCGATATCGAGTACGCCCTTGACCCGCAGCAGCCGCTCGCCGTGCGCCGTGCGCAGCCGGCCCAGCCAGTCGTGGAACCGGCTCCAATCGAGCGGCGCCTCGGCGTCGAGGCAGAACGCCGCGACCGTGTGCTCATGCCGATGCGCCGCGCCCTCCCGCTCGGAAATGCGGTCGGCGCGAGCCATCAGGTCGAACGGGCCAACACCGAACAGGGCGGCCGGCTCGATCACGCCATGAAGCACCTGATGGATCTCTGCCGTCGGGTTGATCTCGCGCAGCACGGCCGTCAACGACCGGTGCCGGGTCGGCCAACCCTGACGTCTCGATCAGGATGCGGGCGAAGGCGGGGAGCGTGCCGCGGTCGCGCTCGATGCCGGCCAGGAGGTAACGCTCGCCGACCTGCGCGCCTGCCTGCAGCGGCAGAGCATGCAGGAAGCCGACATCAAGCCCGGCGATGCAGTGTTCTTCAACACCGGCTGGGGATCACTGTGGATGAAGAACAACGACCGCTTCAATTCCGGCGAACCCGGCATCGGACTCGAAGTCGCGAAATGGGTCATCGACAAGGATTTATGCCTGACCGGCGCCGACACCTGGGCGGTCGAGGTCGTGCCCAACCCGGACAAAAGCCTCGCCTTTCCGGTGCACGGCGAATTGATCTGCACGCGCGGCATCCTGAACCACGAGAACCTGATCTTCGACGAGCTGATCGCCGACCGGAAATATCAGTTCGTCTTCATTTTCACGCCGGCACCGATCAAGGGCGCGACCGGCTCGAACGGCTCGCCGATCGCGGTGACGTGAGGACCTATCGGTAGCCGCGGCCGCGTGAGCGGGTGAGGGCGGCGTAGACGAGTTGGCGGGTCAGGTTCCGATAGCGCAGACGCCGCTCAGGCGATTGCAGCAGGAACACCGCGATCAGCTGCTCGGCCGGGTCGATCCAGAACGTCGTGCCGGTGACGCCGTGCCAGAAAAAGTCGCCGACCGACCCCGGCACCGGCGAGCGGCCCTGATGCGTCCGCACCGCGAAGCCGAGGCCGAAGCCGATCCCCAGTTCGGGCACCGGCGCCAGCGCGCCGAACCGCGCGATGCCGCCGTAGGCGACGCCGGGCGGCAGATGGTCGGACGCCATATGGGCGATCGTCTTCGGCGCCAGGAGCCGCACCCCGTCGAGCTCGCCGCCATTCAAGAGCATCTGGCAGAAGCGCAGGTAATCGGCTGCGGTCGACACCGCACCGCCGCCGCCCGACTGGAAGCGGCCGGGTTCCACCACGTTGCGCATCGGCGGCCGCTTGCCGGTCGCCGGGTCGGCTTGCGCCTCGGCGACGCGCGCCGCGCGCTCGCCGGTCGCGCCGAACCCGGTATCCACCATGCCGAGCGGCCCGGTGATGCGCTCGGCGAAGAAATCGCCGAGCGCCTTGCCGGAAATCACCTCGACGATGCGGCCGACGACATCGGTCGAGCGGCTGTATTCCCAGGTCGAGCCCGGCTCGAACATCAGCGGCAGGCGGGCGAGCTTGGCGACAAGATCGGCGTTGGTCTGGTTTTCGTCGCGCAACTGTGCGTCGCGCCAGATCATCTGCACCGGCGAGTCGCCGAAATCCTCGTAGGTGAGACCGGAGGTGTGGCGCAACAGATCCTGCACGGTCATCGCCCGCGCCGGCTTTCTGCGCTCGACACCGACCGTCAGCTCGGCAAACTCGGGGAGGTATTCGG
>DASYUS010000197.1:0-3285 GCA_036000945.1 Allostellaceae bacterium | reverse complement strand
AGGGGTTGCTGCCGAGCGACTACTGGAAGCGCAACATGTTTGTCGAGTTCATGGAGGACGATCTCGGCATCCAGCTGCGCGACCGCATCGGGGTCGAGAACATGCTGTGGGGCAGCGACTACCCGCATGCGGAAGCGACCTTCCCGCGGTCGCAGCAATTCCTTCAACGGATGTTTACTGGCGTGCCCGAAGCCGATCTGCGCAAGATCACCTCCGACAACGCCGCCAGGATGTTCGGCTTCAACCTGAATTAACCAGCGCGAAGAGCCCCAAGGGCGTGGAGGAGGCAGCCAGGCACGGGCCGCACGAACGGCGACGCAAGGATCGTTGTTGATGGAGGGGATCATGAGTTTCCGGATGACTAGCGGTCTCCGGTCGAGCGTCGTTGCCGTGGCGTTCGGCCTGTGCCTGGCGGCGGCCGGTCCGGCGTGGGCCGATGGCGGTGGTGGAGGAGGCGGCGGCGGCGGTGGCGGGGGCGACTCCGGCGGGACGACCTGCCGCAGCGGCGAGGTCTACGACGCCAGGAGCATGCGGTGCGTCAGGCAGCAGGCCGGCGTGCTGCCGGATGATGCGCTGGCGGATTATGCCTATGCCCTCGCCAAGGCCGAGCGCTACGGCGAGGCGCTGACCGTGCTCAACCTGATGAAGAACCCGAACACGGCAAAGGCACTCAACTACCGCGGCTATGCGACGCGCAAGCTCGGCCGGATCGACGAGGGGATCTCCTATTACCGGAAATCGGTCAAGCTCGACCCGCGCTATGCGCAGGTGCGCGAGTATCTCGGCGAGGCTTACGTGCTCAAGGGCGACATTGCCCGCGCCAAGGCGCAGCTGCGGGCGATCAAAGGCATCTGCGGCACCGAGTGCGAGGAGTACGAGGACCTCGCCAAGGCCATCGCCGGCCGATCGCGCACCTGATGGCGCGATGAGCGATCCGCCGGCTGGGTTCGTCGCCGTCGCCGTCGTCGCCGACATTCCGGCCGGCACCATGAAATGCGTCGCGCTCGACCGCGCGCGGGTGCTGCTCGCGCATGTCGAGGGCCGGTTCTACGCGATCAGCGATATCTGCGGGCATCGCAACGCGCCGTTATCGCGCGGCCGGCTCGACGGACATGTCGTCGAGTGCCCGCTGCACTTCGCGCAATTCGATGTGCGCAGCGGCAGGCTCGTCGACGGGCCGGTCTCGGCCGATGTGGCGGCCTACGAGGTGCGGGTCGACGGCGACACGGTCCTGGTAAAACGGTAGCGGCGCTGCGCCCGGCTTGACCGCGTCTGCGCCCGCCTTACATGGAGCCGATGACACGGCGCTTGGACCCCCTGCAGTGGCACGGCACGACGATCCTGTCGCTGCGCAAGGGCGGCGAGGTCGTCGTCGCTGGCGACGGCCAGGTGTCGATGGGCAACACCGTGGTCAAGTCGAACGCCAAGAAGGTGCGCCGGCTCGGCGGCGGCGGCGTCATCGCGGGGTTTGCCGGGACGACGGCCGACGCCATCACCCTCTTCGAGCGCCTCGAAGCCAAGCTCGAGCAATATTCCGGGCAGCTGACCCGGGCCTGCGTCGAGCTGGCCAAGGATTGGCGCACCGATCGCTACCTGCGGCGGCTGGAAGCGATGATGGCGGTCGCCGACCGCGATGTGTCGCTGATCCTGTCGGGCACCGGCGACGTGCTCGAACCCGAGGATGGCATCATTGGCATCGGCTCGGGCGGCGGCTACGCGCTCGCCGCAGCACGTGCGCTCGCCGATGTCGACGGGCTCGACGCCGAGACGATCGCCCGGCGGGCGATGGCGATCGCGGCTGGGATCTGCGTCTATACCAACGACAAGATCACGATCGAAAAGCTGCCGGGCTGATGCGCCGCTTCGTCATTGTCGACAACAGCCGTCACCCCCGCGAAAGCGACGCGAAAGTGTGGGCCCAGGGCAAGCGGGCAGCTTGCGGCCCCTCGATTCCCGCTTGCGCGGGAATGACGAGGAATGCGCCATGATGATCTCGTTCAGCCCACCCAACCCGCCACCCCGGCACAGGCCGGGGCCCATTTCTGCCATGGCTCCCGGCCTTCGCCGGGATGGTCGCAGGTGTGCGACCACATGAGCTCGTTCAGCCCGCGCGAGATCGTCTCCGAGCTCGACCGCTTCATCGTCGGCCAGGACGACGCCAAGCGCGCCGTCGCGATTGCGCTCCGGAACCGCTGGCGCCGCCAGCAGCTCTCGCCCGAGCTGCGCGAGGAGGTGCTGCCGAAAAACATCCTGATGATCGGGCCCACCGGCTGCGGCAAGACCGAGATCGCGCGGCGGCTGGCGCGGCTCGCCGAGGCGCCGTTCCTCAAGGTCGAGGCGACCAAGTTCACCGAGGTCGGCTATGTCGGCCGCGATGTCGAGCAGATCGCCCGCGACCTCGTCGAGATCGCCATCGCGATGACGCGGGAGCGGCTGCGCAAGCAGGTCGAGGCAAAGGCCGAGCTCGCCGCCGAGGAGCGGGTGCTCGACGCGCTGGTCGGCGGCCACGCCAGCGCCGACACCCGCCAGAAGTTCCGCAAGATGCTGCGCGAGGGCTCGCTCGACGACCGCGAGATCGAGGTCACCGTGCAGGAAAGCGCCGCTGCGAGCCTGCCGACCTTTGAGATCCCCGGTATGCCCGGCGCACAGATGGGCATGCTCAATCTCGGCGACATCTTCGGCAAGGCGTTCGGCGGACGCCCCAAGCCGCGCCGGCTGACCGTCGCCGAAAGTCACCGGGTGCTCGTCGCCGAGGAAAGCGACAAGCTGCTCGATCAAGACAGCGTCGTGCGCGAGGCAATCCAGTCGGTCGAGCAGAACGGCATCGTCTTTCTCGACGAGATCGACAAGATCTGCGGCCGCACCGAGCGCGGCAACTACTCCGGCGCCGATGTCAGCCGCGAGGGGGTGCAGCGCGACCTCTTGCCGCTGATCGAAGGTACGACCGTCGCGACCAAGCACGGCGCGGTCAAGACCGACCATATCCTGTTCATCGCCTCGGGCTCGTTCCACCTGGCGAAGCCGTCCGACCTGTTGCCCGAATTGCAGGGTCGGCTGCCGATCCGCGTCGAATTGAAGGCGCTCGACCGGACCGATCTGCGCCGCATCCTCACCGAGCCGGAAGCCAGTCTCGTCAAGCAATACCGGGCCCTGCTCGCCACCGAAGGGGTCGAGCTCGAATTCCAGCCGGAGGCGATCGAGGAAATCGCGCTGCTCGCCGAGCAGATCAACGCCACGGTCGAGAATATCGGCGCGCGGCGGCTGCACACGATCCTCGAGCGTCTG
>DASYUS010000196.1:0-4653 GCA_036000945.1 Allostellaceae bacterium | reverse complement strand
CCTTGACCCCGGAACACGTGGTGTAGGCTGCGCACAGCCGCTGTCCGCAGCCCGGACCGAGGCACCACCGATTGCGTCGCGCCCGAACCTCCCTATAGAGTGGCGGGCTGTTTTGCGTCGGGGGGTAACATTGTTAAGCATGCGGATGTACGGCCGCGCTGCCGGCGCGGCAGCCTTGTTGTTGTGGCTTGTTCAGCCGGCCGCCGCCGACGGGCTCGCGAAATTCGAGAAGGCGATCAAGGAACAGCCGCCGGGCGAGCTCACCTACAAAAACGCCAAGGCACTCGGCGACAACGGCTTTGTGCTCGAAGACGTCGTCATCAAGCCGCCCGAGGACGCCGTTGGCGCCAAGACCGAGCCGGTCGCGATCAAGCGGGTGACGGTCGAGGATTTCGACTTCGCCGGAGTCGAGAAGAACGCACCGCCCGCCTTCGCCCGCGTGCGCGTCGAAGGCATCGCGATCAGCGGGAAGCCGGCCGAGGGCATCGACCTCGCCAAGCTTGCCGGGATCGACAAGATCACGGCCGATTTCAAGCTCGATTACCGGCTCGACCCCGACAAGAAGACGATGACGCTGAAGCAGCTCGAAATCGATCTCAACGGGCTCGCCCGGCTCGACTTTGCGATCGTCATCGAGGGGGTCAGCGCCGAGTCGGTCGAGAAGCCCGACGCGGCGATGAACGATGCGACGCTGCGCTCGGCCAGCCTTGTCTTCGAGGACCGCTCGCTGCTCGGCAAGGTGCTGCCGGCCGCCGCCAAGATGCAGGACATCGACCCCGCCGCCCTGATTGGGATGGCGAAGATGATGCTCGGCGGGCTGCGCGACGGGCAGGGCCCAGCGACCCTCGCGGTACTCGACGCGATCGGGTCATTCATCGAGGATTACCGCGCGCCGAAGGGTCCCCTGAAGCTGGCGCTAGACCCGCCGGGCAAGACCACAGCGGCCGCGGTGATGGGCATGCAGACACCGGACGAGGCTTTCAAAGCGCTCGGGCTCAAGGTGTCCTATGCCGGCTCCCGGCCGCAGGCTCCGGCGGCAAAACCCGCCGCCGACAAGCCGGCGAAGTAGCGCGTCATACCTGGGCCAGCACCATCGGGCTCGATTCGAACGCCGGCATGATTTCCTCGGCGAAGGTGCGCAACCCGGCGATCGAGGCGCCGGGGGCGGCGAACAGCACGTTCTGGACGCCGCCGGCTTCGAGCCGCTTCAACCGGGCGATGATCTCCTCGGGCGTGCCGAGCAGCGGCGCGTCGTCGAGTTCGAAGGCGTCGGGATCGTCCTTGATGTGGTGGTAGCGCTCGGCGCCGGGCCCGCGCGCCAGGTCGCCGATGTTTTTCAGCACCTCGCGGCGGGTCAGGATCGCACGCTTGCGTTCCTCCTCGTTGTGGACGATTTGCAGCCCGCGGGTGACGCCGACCATCATCGGGTCGTAGGGCCGGCCGACCGCCGCGCATTCCTCGCGGAAGATGCGGACGCGCTCGATGATCGCATCGATCGGCGCGATCTGGTCGAGCAAGAGGTTGTAGCCCTCCCGCGCCGCGCGGCGGATCGATTCGGCGCTGCCGGCGCCCATCCAGAACGGCGGGTGCGGCTGCTGGATCGGCGCCGGCTCGACGACGATGTTGTCGTAGTGCCAGAGTTTGCCGTCATAGGAGAAACGGCCCTTTGTCGTCCACGCCTGGCGGATGATGTCGATCGCCTCGTCGAAACGCTCGGTCGCCTCCGCCTGCGGGATGCAGAAGCCGGAGAACTCGTAGGGGCGGTAGCCCTTGCCGACGCCGAAATCGAGCCGGCCGTTCGACAACAGATCGAGCGTCGCCGCCTCTTCGGCGACCAGCACCGGGTTGTGCCAAGGTAAGACGACGACGGCAGTGCCGAGGCGGATCCGCTCGGTGCGCGCGGCGAGATACGACAACAGGTTGAGCGAGGCCGAGACCTGGCCGAACCCGGTGAAATGGTGCTCGACCAGAAAGACGCTGGAAAACCCGAGCTCCTCGGCGCCGACGACATAGCGGATGAAATCGTGGTAGCCCTCGCTGTCGCCGGCCGGCCCGCCGCGCGCCCGGGCGCCGCCGAACAATCCGAATTTCATAGGTGTTGCTCCACTGCTTCGGCCATGGCGAGGATCGCAGCCGCAAATCCACGGCCAATGATGCAGATCAATATATTCACGCGATCCGGCCCGGTCGAGGCGAGGAGGGTTAGCCGGCCGCCATCTGCCTCGTGCGCCGGATAATCACGGGCCGCCGACCGGCAGGGGGCGAACCCGGATGCGCGTGTCCTCAAACACCACAATCGAACCCTGCTGCAAGGCGGAACCGATCGCCGGCAGATTGGCGAGCAATGATCGGGCCTGATGTTCCGGCCGTTTGTCGCGTTGCCGGAAGAGGACTGCGGATGGCTTTTGTTCCTGCCTTAAGGCGAGCAGCGTGCCAAAATCGGTATCTGCCGACACGACGATCCGATCTTCATCGCCAGCGCGTTGGAAAATCGCCTCGTCAGCCGCTGCCTGTAACCCATAATCGCGGACATGAACCGCATCATGCCCATTCTCCCGCAGTCGTTCGGCGATGAGGGGCGACAGGGCGTTGTCGATCAAAAGCCTCACGAGATGGCGAGCGGCAGCGCTCGTTCGCGCAGCGCGTCTGCGGCGTAGCGCAGGGCTTCCGCGATATCCTCCTGCTCAAGGTCGGGATACGCGGCAAGAATTTCGGTCCCGGGCATACCGTCCGCGAGCATCCCGACTACGGAAGCTACCGGTATGCGAAGACCGCGGATGCACGGCACTCCGTCCATCTGCGCGGGGTCTACCGTGATCCGGGTGAATTTCATCGCGATCTCCGCCGTGACGCATCCGGCCCAGCCTGTTGTGCGGGCACTATATTCCCCTGCCCCGATCGGGTCGAGGCGAGCGGCCGTCAAAAGCTGAGACGGGTGCGGAAGATCAGGGTCGAATAGAAATAGAGCTCGGCGTCGAGCGCGCGCTTGATCGTCTCGGCGCGGCGGAAACCGTGCTGCTCGCCGGCGAAGAGGAAATAGCCGGTGGGGATGCCGTGGCGGCGCAGCGCCTCGACCATCATCTCGGTCTGGTTCGGCGGGACGATGCGGTCTTCCGCGCCCTGGAAGAAGATCACCGGCTGGCTGAGGCGGCCGGCATGGCTGAGCGGCGAGCGCTCGCGATAGAGGTCGGCCCGCTCGGGGTAGGGGCCGATCAGCCAGTCGAGATAGCGCGACTCGAATTTGTGGGTGTCGCGGGCCAGGGCGGCGACATCGCTGACCCCGTAATAGCTGGCGCCGCCTTTGAAGACGTCATGCAGCTCGAGCGCCGCCAGCACGGTGTAGCCGCCGGCGCTGCCGCCGGTGATGACGGCGCGTTCGCCGTCGGCGAGGCCCAAGGCCCCGGCGTGGCGCGCGGCGTTGACGCAATCCTCGACATCGACGACGCCCCACGCCCCGTTCAGCCGCTCGCGATAGGAGCGGCCGTAGCCGGTGCTGCCGCCATAATCGACATCGAGGACGGCAATGCCGCGGCTCGTCCAGTACTGGATGCCAAGGCTCAACACCGACGACGCCGACGCGGTCGGCCCGCCGTGGCATTTGACGACGAGCGGCGGCTTTTCGCCGGCCGGTGGGGCGTGGTCAGGATTGGCCGGCGGGTAGTAATGGGCGTAGGCGGTCAGGCCCCTTTCGGTCGGGAAGGCGAGGTGCCGGGGCACCGAGAAATAGCGGCGCAGCGCCTCGTCTTCTGCCATCGGCGCCGAGCGGCGCAGCACCTCGACTGAACCGTCCGCCGGGTCTATGGCAACGACGGCCGTCGGGCGGGTCGGCGAGCCGGCGCGGCAGACGATGCGATCGCCAGCTACTCTGACGCTGCCGAATTCGGTGTACGGGACGTCGAGCGGGACGAGCGTGCTACCGGCGATGTCAAGCCGTGCGAGATGGCTGCGGCCTGCCTCGCGATAAGTGCAGACGAGCTGCTCCGCCGACAGGAAGGCGTAGGTCGACTGGCCGAAATTCCACTGCGCCTGGCCGAACTCCGCCGCGCGCGGGCAGAGCGGATGGACGGCGCCATTCGAACCGACGCGGTAGAGGTTCCACCAGCCGGTACGGTCGGAGACGAAATGGAGGATGCCGTCGGGCGACCATTGCGGCTGAAAGATCGATTCCGCCGGCCCGCCAGCCACCAGAAGCGGCGTCGCCAGCGCGCCATCGGCGGCGATCTCGGCGAGCCACAATTCGGTGCCGACCCACGGCATGTTGGGATGGTCCCACGACAGCCAGGCGAGCCGGCCGCCGTCGGGCGAGAGCTTCGGCGAGGAATAAAAATCGTGCCCCTCGGCCAGCACCCGCCCCGGTCCCGGCGCATCGAGCGCCACGGCGACGAGCGTATTGTCGACCTGCCCCGCGGCGTGCGCCTCGCGCCCGCCGAGCCAACGCCGCCGCCCGGCGTCGCACAGCCCGTCGGCGTAGCGCCATCGCTCGGCGTCGCCCTCCGGGGTCAGCGGCGTCGGCGCCGCGTCACGGATCTGCCGATAAAGCCGCTGATCGGCAAAATTGCTGAAGAAGATTGCCCCGTCACCCATCGTCGCGGCACCGCCGCCATACTCGTGCACGCGGGTGCGCGCGTTGAACGGCACCGGCGTGATGTCTTC
>DASYUS010000195.1:0-1598 GCA_036000945.1 Allostellaceae bacterium | reverse complement strand
GGAGCGGCCTCGGGCCGGTCGACGAGCTGGTGCTCTTCGACAACGCTGCGCCGGCCCTGCCCCTGCCCGAGGACAGCCGCGTGCGCCTCGTCACCGGCGACATCGCCGACCGCGCCACGGTCGCGCGCCTGATTGCGCCGGGTACCCACGCGGTGTTCCACCTCGCCGCGATCGTCAGCGGCGAAGCGGAGGCCAACACCGAGCTCGGCTACCGGGTCAATCTCGACGGCACCCGCGCCGTGCTCGACGCCTGCCGCGCGCTCGGCCCAACGGACCATCAACCGCCGCGCCTCGTCTTCGCCAGTTCGCTCGCGGTTTATGGCGGTGCCTTGCCGCCGCAGGTCGGCGACGACACCGCGCTAACGCCGCAGACCTCGTACGGGACGCAAAAGGCGATCGGCGAGCTCTTGGTCAACGACTACAGCCGCAAGGGTTTCATCGACGGGCGGGCGCTGCGCCTGCCGACCGTCGTCGTGCGGCCGGGACGGCCCAACCGCGCCGCCTCGACCTTCGCCTCCTCGATCATCCGCGAGCCGCTGGCGGGAGAGGATGCGGTCTGCCCGGTATCGCCCGACACGGTGATGGCATTGGCCTCGCCGCGCCGCATCGTCGAAGGACTAGTGCACGCGCTCGGCCTGCCGGGGACGGCGTTCGGCACGAGCCGCTCGTTGCAGCTGCCGGGCTTCTCGGTCGCGGTCGGCGAGATGGCGGCCGCGCTGCGCCGCGCTGGCGGCGACCGCGCCCACGCCCGCATCAGCTGGCAACCCGACCCGCAGATCCAGGCGATCGTCTCCGGCTGGCCGCAGGGCCTGGCGACGCCCCGAGCGGAGGCCCTCGGCTTCGCCCGCGACAACGGCATCGACGAGGTGATCGCCGCCTTCATCGAGGACGATCTGCCGTTGCAGCGGCAGCTCGCCAGCTGATCCGACACCACTCGCGCAAGCGTGATCGCCGGCGCTGCTGCTTTCGTGCGGCATCATCCTTAGATTCGGCAAAGCTCAACGCGGGGGAGAACTGCGATGGGACAGAGCCGCGGCGTGCGTCTGGCCGCCCTGGTGTTCGGGATAGGGCTTGCATCGGCGGCGGGTTCGGCCTGTGCCGACCCGCGGCCGGTGGTGATCGAGCTGTTCACCTCGCAAGGCTGCTCGTCGTGTCCGCCGGCCGACCGGCTGCTCGGCGAACTGGCGCAGCGCGACGGCGTGGTCGCGCTCGGCTTCCATGTCGACTACTGGGACCGGCTCGGCTGGAAGGACCCGCTGTCGCGCCGGGCCTCGACCGACCGGCAGCGGGACTACGCGCGGCGCTTTACCCGCGGCACGGTCTATACGCCGCAACTCGTCGTCGACGGCACCAGCGAGATGGTCGGCTCCGACCGCGAGGCGGTGCTGGCCGCGTTGCGCGCGGCGCGGCCCGAGGCGGCGGCGCCAGTCAGCTTTGCGGCCGACCGGCGCTCGGTCGCGATCGGCAAAGGCGCCGGGAAGGGCGAGGTGCTGCTCGTGCGCTTCGCCCGGCATCGGACGACGCAGGTCAAGGCCGGCGAAAACAAAGGCCGGGACGCCGACGATTTCCACGGGGTCGAGAGCCTGGCGAGGCTCGGC
>DASYUS010000194.1:0-6039 GCA_036000945.1 Allostellaceae bacterium | reverse complement strand
GGTCGAAACCCTGATGGGCCGCCGCCCCGAGTTGCGCTTCGACTACATCCAGAAAAACGCCCGCTTCGCCCGCGACCTCGACGTGTGATCGCTGCGCGAGCGGAGCCCGGCTGGATAATTTCCCGGCCGAGAAAAATTTTGCCGCTCTGTGACCGAGTTCACAGGGTAGGATCGTCGAGGGGAGCATCTTCTGATGCGCATGGTTGCCGCCATGCCAATTTGAAGGAAGATCGCGATGCGTAAAGCAGCCCTGTCGTTGATTGCTTCGCTGGCGCTGAGCGCGGCCGCTCTGCCGGCGAGCGCCGCCGGGTTTGGCGGCGAGCAAGTCTACCCCTACAATCCGGCTCCGGCGACGCCACGCTCGTGGAGCTACAGCCCGTACACGAGTGGCTTGGGCCCGTGTCCGCAACGGGTGCGGGGCGAGGAGGCCTGCACCGAGACGATGGCCCCCACCGCCGGCCAGCCGAACTACTGGGCACGGTGCGGCGCCGGGCTGGCGATGCCGTATGGCGGCTTGACCGGCGTCCCGGCGGATACCCAATGCCGCGACATTGCGACGAGGCAGGCCTACGAAGGCGCCTACGCCCAGCAGGCGGCGATCGCGCAGCAGGTCGCTCGGCAGGCGGCAACGCGAGCCGGCGCACTGACCCTACCGGCCTCGGCCTACGAGCCGGTGTCGGTCGACTACACGACCCCATCCGACAACCGTCGCCGCCGGGTTACCGTAAAGCGGCTGGCCAGCTACAGCGAGCCGGCGAACCGGCAGATCTGCGACACGTTCACCCGGATCGACGCCGACCTCGACAGCGGCGCGAGCACGACGGCAACGGCGCGTCGCTGCAAGGGTGCGGACGGGCAGTGGCGTGAAGCGTGATGCCGTTTTTGTGCGGTGTCGAACCGCGTTTTCGAGGCGGCCGAAATGCGCCGCCAAGCGGCAGGCGGATCTTGACAAATCGACGCGCCCGCCGACCTATTGGCGCGTCGACCCGGTTGGGTTCGGCTGCACTGCCGGCGTGTGCGCCCGACCGTGTCTCCCATCCAACCGTTGTCAGATCCGCCGCACGACGTGCGGCGGCGTTCTACCAACTGGAGTTCCTGCTGATGGCGACCGGCACGGTCAAATGGTTCAATGCCCAAAAGGGCTATGGGTTTATCCAACCGACGAGCGGAGGCGCCGATGTCTTCGTTCACATCTCGGCGGTCGAGCGCGCCGGGATGGATGGTCTCAACGAGGGCCAAAAGGTGAGTTACGAGCTCGAACAAGGCCAGCGCGGCCGGGTTTCGGCGGTCAACCTGCAGCCGGCCTGACCGCCGGCGGCTGAGGGGGCGCTGCGGCGCCCCTTCATTCTTTAAGAGGAGCACTCATTGGCGAAAGAAGACCTGATCGAATTCGAAGGTACCGTGCAGGAGCTCCTGCCCGATGCGCGGTTCCGGGTGCGGCTCGACAACGGGCATGAAACGCTCGCGTACTCGTCGGGCAAGATGAAGAAAAACCGCATACGGATTCTTGCCGGCGATCGCGTCACCGTCGAAATGACGCCATACGACCTGACCAAGGGCCGGATCAATTTCCGCCACAAGGACACCACCGCGCCGCCGATCATGCCGCGACCGCAATTCCGCCGTCGCTGAGCCGCCGGCCACTGTGCCGTGCGAGTCTCCATTGTTGCAGAGACATGACAGAAACCGCGAAGGGGATTGACTTTTCGCTTTCATTCCCCAATTAACGGCGCGGGCGATTTGCCCGTTTACCGCTTTCGTAAGGCAACCACTTCTCAATGAATTTCGACAAATTTGGACTGTCGCCTGAACTTCTTCAGGCGGTTTTAGACGCCGGCTATATCACTCCCACCCCGATCCAGAGCCAAGCCATCCCTGTCGTCGCCGCCGGGCGCGACGTGCTGGGCTGCGCCCAGACCGGCACCGGCAAGACCGCGGCCTTTGCGTTGCCGATGATCGAGAAGCTCGCCGCCGGGCGGGCGCGGGCGCGCATGCCGCGCTCGTTGATCCTCGAACCGACGCGCGAGCTGGCGACCCAGGTCGAGGTCTCGTTCGAGGCTTACGGCAAGTATCACCGCCTCTCGACGGCGCTGCTGATCGGCGGCGAGAGCTTCGACAATCAGTTGAAGAAACTCGATCGCGGCGTCGATGTGCTGATCGCGACCCCCGGCCGCCTCCTGGACCTGTTCGAGCGCGGCAAAATCCTCCTCTCCGACGTGCGCATCTTGGTCATCGACGAGGCCGACCGCATGCTCGACATGGGCTTCATCCCCGACGTCGAGCGCATAGTCGGCCTGTTGCCGAAAAACCGGCAGACCCTCTTCTTCTCGGCTACGATGCCGCCGGAAATCCGCCGCCTCGCCGACGCCTTCCTCAATGACCCGGTGTCGATCTCGGTAGCGCCGCCCGCCTCTCCGGCCGAGTTGGTCGAGCAGTCGCTCGTCGTCGTCGCGCCGGAAGACAAGCGCGATACATTGCGCCGGCTGATCGCCAGCGAAGACGTGAAGAACGCGCTGATTTTCTGCAACCGCAAGCGCGACGTCGACCTCTTGCAGCGCTCGTTGAGCCGGCATGGCCTCGACGCTGCAGCGTTGCACGGCGACATGTCGCAGCCGAAGCGCACCGAGACCCTCGACCGCTTCCGCAACGGCGAAATCCGCCTCCTGGTCGCCAGCGATGTCGCCGCCCGCGGGCTCGACATCCAGGGCCTGAGCCACGTCTTCTGCTTCGACGTGCCGATCCATGCCGAGGATTACGTCCACCGCATCGGCCGCACCGGCCGCGCCGGCAAGGCGGGCCGCTCGTTCATGCTGGCGGCGCCCGAGGACGGCCGCTTCGTCGCCGCGATCCACAAGCTGATCGGCAAGGACATCCCGCTCGCGACGGCAGCCGACATCGCAGCCGCCGAACTCGATTTCACCGGCGGCGACCGGCGCCGCGGCCGCGGTCGCGGCGCACCGGCGCGGACCGAGCGGCCCAGATCGCTTCCGGCCCATCCCGGCAATGGCCACGCCGCACCTCGCACAGCCGGCGCCGCGCGGCACGAGCGCGCCGCCTCGGCCCCGTCGCACGTCGAGCGCGCCGAGGCCGCGGTAACTCCGTTTCCGCCGCCGGCGTCGCGGCCGGCGCGTCAGCCCCGGCCGCAGACGCAGCCGGAGCACGAGGTCGTCGGCTTTGGCGATGACCTGCCGGCGTTCCTGCGCCGCGCGCCGAGGATCGCCGCCCGCGCCTGAACGAAATCGGGGGAAACATGAGCGACGAGGGCTGGGTCAAGGCCGCCGATCGCGGCCAGCTCGCCGAGGGTGACGTGCTCGGCGTCGTTATCGGCGGCAAGGAGATCGCGCTTTACGACCTCGACGGCGCGCTCTACGCGACCGACGACGTGTGCACCCACGCCTACGCCCGGCTCTCCGACGGCTGGCTCGACCGCGGCGAGATCGAATGCCCCCTCCACGCCGGCCGCTTCGACCCGAAGACCGGCAAGGCGACCGCACCGCCCTGCACCGACGACCTCAAGACCTACCCCGTCCGCCTCGTCGGCGACGAGATCCAGCTCAAGTTACAATAAACAAACACGTCACCGCAGAGGACGCACACAGGATTCTCGGAACACGAGAAAGCCCCGTCGTCATCGCGGCCCTGAGCGTCCTCGGTGTTCTCTACGTTAAAATAAACGGGATTGTATAGTAATGTTTGCCTCCATCGCGGTGTGGTTTTCTCCGAAACATTCCATGGCATGGATAGATTTTAATCGGTAGTGCACAAGTTGTTGCCATTATTACCTTTGCACATGTTACCGCTGACACAAGTACTATTTGCAACATTCTCAAGGCCGACTCGGGTACATTCTGCGCGTGTTAAAAAACTGGCTTTGTTCCCCTTGCCAGTCAAGATATTTTGGACGGTAACGCTACGCTTCGCCAAGGGAACACTTTGGGCGAAGGCGGGCGCCGCGATGCCAGCGATTCCAAACGCGACCACGGCTAAAAACAAGAACCTGTTCATGGCAATTTGCTCCCCGTTGCAACAGGTTGCTTACGGCACCTGCTACTATGATCGTATACGGGGTTAGCTGAGCTTTCAACTGATCCGCGAATCAGGCCCGATGCCTTAGGCGTAGAATCGCCCGATGTTGAGATTGATAACCATATCTTGTAGCCCGACCGGGCGATGACCACATCGTGCAGTAGCGCGGCTAGAGTAGGGAGATTTTGCATGTCCAGGGTACGCAAGACTATCGATATCGGTCGGGATTCTGAGACCGGCCGCTTCATCCCGGTGGAAGAAGCGAAGGCACGTCCACGCGAAACGACGGTTGAGCGGGTTCCAAAGCCAGGATATGGCGATACGAAGAACGAGCCGAAGAAACCGTAGCCTTCCACTTCGTCATTGCGAGGCGGCCCGCGGGGCCGGCGAAGCAATCTCGACCGGCTGAACATCATCCCGGCCCGGGATTGCTTCGCTTCGCTCGCAATGACGGTGGCCTTTACCCGTACACCCGACGGTAGAGCTCGATGATCTGGTCGCTCGTCGGGACGCGCGGGTTGTTGGCGGGGGAGCCGGAGGCGAGCGCCTGGTTCGCCATCACGGGCAACAGTTCGTCGTAGCGGGCGCGGTCGATGCCATAGGCCTTGGGGCTCGGCACCTTCAGATCGTCGTTGAGCCGGCGCAATTCGTCGAGCAGCCGCGCCACCGCGGCCTGGCTGCCCTCGCCTTCCTCGGCGACGCCCATCGCCCGGGCGCAATCGGCATAGCGTTCCAAGGCCGCCGGCGCCGAGAATTCGGTGATCTCCGGCAAGAGCATCGCGTTCGAGAGCCCGTGCGGCACGTGGAAAAAGGCGCCGATCGGCCGGCTCATGCCGTGCACCAAGGCGACGCTGGCATTGGAAAACGCCATCCCCGCCGTCGTCGCGCCGAGCATCATCGCTTCCCGCGCCGCCCGGTTGCCGGGTTCGGCGCAGGCGGTGCGAATGTTGCGGGCGATAAGGCCCATCGCGTTCTTGGCGAGGCCGTCGGTAAAGGGGCTGGCGCGGCGGCTGACATAGGCCTCGATCGCGTGGGTCAGGCTGTCGATCCCGGTATCGGCGGTGAGGCGCAGCGGCATCGACAGCGTCAATTCATAATCGACGATTGCCGCAATCGGGCAGCAGGCCAGCCCGGCGATCAGCATTTTTTCATCCGTCTCGGTGTCGCTGACGACGGTAAAGCGGGTGACCTCGGAGCCGGTGCCGGCGGTGGTCGGGATGGCGATGATCGGCGGACCGGATTTCGGGATGTCGTTCGGCACCTTGTAGTCGCGCATCTGCCCGCCATTGGCGTGGAGCACCGACATCCCCTTGGCGGTGTCGATCGAGCTGCCGCCGCCGACCGCGACGAGACTGTCGAAATCGCCCGCCTGGAGCCGCTCGACGCCCGTTTCGATGACCGCTGTCGTCGGGTCTGACACGGTGTCGGAAAACACCGACCACGGGACCCGCGCCGTGTCGAGCAGCGCCGTCGCCCGGTCGAGGATACCACAGCCGGCGATATAGGGGTCGGTAACGACGAGCGGGCGGCCGAGGCCGAGGCGCGAGAGCAGACTCGGCAATTCCGCCAAAGCCCCGCCGCCGACCACCATCAACCGCGGTGTCGTGATCGTCGCCGCCATCGCGCCCCTCCCTCAGCCGGGTTTCCTCAGCAGAAACCGCAGGATGCCGCCGGATCGCTCGCTCGCCTCGACCAATTCGCAGCCGGTGGTTTGGCAGAAATGCTCGAAATCCTTGGTCGCGCCGGGATCGGTCGCCAGGACTTCGAGGAGGCCGCCTTCCGGCACCGCCCTGAGCGCGCGGCGCGCCTTCAGCACCGGCAGCGGGCACAACAGCCCGGTCGCATCGAGCGTCGTATCCGGCCGCATCGTCGCCTCGCCCTCCGCCCCGGCCATCTTCTACCTCGCGATTCTGCTCCCGCTTTTCTAGCCGCCCGCGCAACCCCCGGCAACCCGCCGCCGGCCCAAGGCCAAAGGCAATCGCATTTGACCTCCCTACTCCCTCCCCCTCGATG
>DASYUS010000193.1:0-14268 GCA_036000945.1 Allostellaceae bacterium | reverse complement strand
ACGGCCGCGCCGAAGGGCCGATCGAGATGGAGGTCCGCGTCGCATGAAGACCCAAGCGCGATATGCCTGCCAGCAATGCGGCGCGGTGGCGCAGCGCTGGGCGGGGCGTTGCGAGGCGTGCGGCGCGTGGAACAGCATGGTTGAGGAGTTGCCGCGGGCGGTGCCGCCGAAGGGACTCGGGGCGGGCGGCGGGCGGCGCGGCGGGCGGGCCTTCGACTTCGTCGCACTGCGCGGCGAGAGTGCGGGCCCGCCAAGGCGCCTCACCGGCATCGCCGAACTCGACCGGGTGTGCGGCGGCGGGCTGGTGGCCGGCTCGACGATCCTTGTCGGCGGCGACCCGGGGATCGGCAAGTCGACGCTGTTGCTGCAAGCCGCCGCCTCGCTCGCCGCGCACGGCACGGAATCCGCCTATATCACCGGCGAGGAGGCGATCGACCAGGTTCGGCTGCGGGCCGAGCGGCTCGGCGTCGCCGACAGCCCGGTGCGCCTTGCCTCGGCGAGCAGCGTGCGCGACATCATTGCCGCGCTCGACGACAACCGTTCCCCGGATTTTGTCGTCATCGATTCGATCCAGACGATGTATCTCGACACGCTCGACAGCGCCCCCGGCACGGTCAGCCAGGTGCGCGGTGCCGCCCAGGAACTGATCGGCCTGGCCAAGCGCCGCGGCCTCATCGTCGTCCTCGTCGGCCATGTCACCAAGGAGGGACTGATCGCCGGGCCGCGCGTGCTCGAGCACATGGTCGACACCGTGCTTTATTTCGAGGGCGAGCGCGGCCACCAGTTCCGCATCCTGCGTGCGGTGAAGAACCGCTTCGGCGCAACCGACGAGATCGGCGTCTTCGAGATGAGCGACCGCGGCCTCGTCGAGGTGCCGAACCCCTCGGCGCTGTTCCTGGCCGACCGTGCCGGCGCCGAGCCGGACGACGACGCCCCGGTTAAAAGCGCCGGCGCGGCGGTGTTCGCGGGGATCGAGGGGACGCGCCCACTCTTGGTCGAGGTTCAGGCGCTCGTCGCCCCGGCGCTGCTCGGCACGCCGCGGCGCGCCGTCGTCGGCTGGGATGCGACGCGGCTCGCCATGATCACCGCGGTGCTTGACGCGCGCTGCGGCCTCGCGGTCGGCGCCAACGACATCTACCTCAACATCGCCGGCGGCCTCAGGATCGTCGAGCCGGCGGCCGACCTGGCCGTGGCGGCGGCGCTCGTCTCGGCGTTGACCGAGACCCCGGTGCCGGCCGACACCGTCGTTTTTGGCGAGATCGGGCTGTCCGGCCGGGTGCGCCCGGTGGCCCACGCCGATGCGCGGCTCAAGGAGGCGGCCAAGCTCGGTTTCGCCGAGGCCTGGGTTCCGCTTCGCCCGGCCGGCCGCAGCGCGAGGGCAGGCAAATCCGGCGAGGGACTGGCGACGGTGGCGATCGGCCATCTGAGCGAACTGGTGGCGCGACTCGCTCCGGCGCCGCGGCGGCAGCCCCACGCCGCCAACCCGCGCCGTCTCGCGACGGCGCCCTAGTACCCGGAAGCAATGAAGAGCGTCACGCCCCACGGTTCCTCCCCCGTTTACGGGGGAGGTGGCGAGCGCCGCGAGCCGGAGGGGGCAAGACGCCGACAGTTGCCCCCTCCACCATGCTTCGCATGGTCCCCCTCCCCCGCTTCACGGGGGAGGAGCCAGATGGTGCACACCAATCGCGCTCTCGTGTTGACGACTACCAGGAACCGGCGATGAACCCACTCGACATCGGCGTCATCGCGGTTGTCGTGTTGTCGGCGATCTTTGCCTTCGCCCGCGGCTTTGTCCGCGAGGCGCTGTCGATCGTCGCCTGGGTCGGCGCCGCCTACGTCACGATTCGCGGTTTCGACTGGGTCTATGCGCAGGTCAACCAGCACGTGCACAATGTGCTCCTGTCGCAGCTGATCGCCGGGTTCGGCCTGTTCGTCGTCGCCCTGATCGCCCTGACGATCGTGACCGGCATCATCGCCCGCATGGTGCAGGCCATCGGCCTGTCGCCGATCGACCGCACGCTCGGCTTCATTTTTGGCCTAGCACGCGGGGCGGTCCTGGTCTGCCTCGCCTATCTGTTGCTCGATTTTAGCGGCATTCAGCCGAACGACCGCCCGGGGTGGATCCGCGAAGCGAAGAGCGGCCCCTACCTGCACCAAGGCGCCGAGGTATTGAAGAGCTTCCTGCCGGAATCGCTGAAGAAACAGAGCGCCGAAGCCGCGGAGGAATTGCTCCGCAAGGTTGACCCAAAAGGCGCAGCGGCGGATCTGACGAAGCGAGCGATCGAAGCTCCGCAAAACCCGACGCCTCCAGCTGCCAAACCGGGACCGGCACCTGCACCCGATTACAAGAGCGATGTGCGGCGCGGGATGGACCGGGTGATCGAAAACAATGCGCGCTGACCCTGCCGGCGGGCACTGTGGGCGTGTGGCTGGTAGGGGGCGGCGGCTGGATTCCCTCGCAATAGGCAGATTGAAGTCATATATCTGTCACAGCCGGAGCGGCCGGAGCGAGGATGGCGGATGCTGACGACCGGCGTTGCTGAGGCGGATCGCTTCCACGAGGAATGCGGCGTTTTCGGGGTCTACGGCCATCCCGATGCGGCGGCGCTCGCTGCCCTCGGGCTGCACGCCCTGCAGCACCGCGGTCAGGAATCCGCTGGCATTGTCGCCTATGATGGTGAGCAGTTCAGCGCCCATCGCGGGCCGGGTCTGGTCAGCGACAATTTCAGCTCGAAGGAAGTCATCGCGCGGCTGCCGGGCATGATGGCGATTGGCCATGTGCGCTATGCGACGACCGGCGAAGTCGCGCTGCGCAACATCCAGCCGCTCTTCGCCGATTTCGAGTTCGGCGGGCTGGCGATCTGTCACAACGGCAACCTGACCAACTCCTACCAGCTGCGCCGCCAGCTGGTACGCCGCGGCAGCCTGTTCCAGTCGACCAGCGACACCGAGGTCATCGTCCACCTGATCGCGACGAGCCTCAAGGAGACCGTCGTCGAGCGCTTGACCGACGCGCTGAAGCAGGTCGAGGGAGCGTATTCGCTCGTCGCCCTGTCGCAGGATTCGCTGATCGGCCTGCGTGACCCGTTGGGGGTGCGGCCGCTCGTTCTCGGCCGGCTCGGCGATGCCTGGATCCTCGCCTCGGAAACCTGCGCCCTCGACATAATCGGCGCCGATTTCGTGCGCGACGTCGAACCCGGCGAAATCGTCATCATCGGCGCCAGCGGGGTGAAGAGCGTCAAGCCGTTCGTCGATGAGCCGACGCGGCTATGCGTCTTCGAGTACATCTATTTCGCGCGGCCCGACAGCGTGCTCGAGGGAAGGAGCGTCTACGAGGCGCGTAAGCGGATCGGCCGCGAGTTGGCGCGTGAAGCCCCGGTCGACGCCGACATCGTCGTCCCGGTGCCGGATTCGGGCGTCCCGGCGGCGCTCGGCTATGCCGCTGAGGCGCGGCTCCCGTTCGAATTGGGGATCATTCGCAACCATTACGTCGGGCGCACCTTCATCGAGCCGACCGACCAGATCCGCCATCTCGGCGTTCGGCTCAAGCACAACGCCAACCGCGCCGATCTCGAAGGCAAACGGGTCATCCTCGTCGACGATTCGATCGTGCGCGGCACCACTTCGATGAAGATCGTCGAGATGGTCCGCCACGCCGGCGCGCGCGAGGTGCATATGCGGGTCTCCAGTCCGCCGACGATCCATCCGTGTTTTTACGGGATTGCGACGCCGTCGCGCGATCAGCTCCTGGCGGCGCGTTTCGACGTCGAGCAGATGGCCGAGCATATCGGCGTCGACAGCCTCGCCTTTATCTCGATCGACGGCCTCTACCGGGCGATGGGCGAAGCGGGCCGCGATGTGCGGGCCCCGCGCTTTTGCGACGCCTGCTTCACCGGCGACTATCCGATCCGCCCGTTGGACGCCGACGACGGCAAGGTTTCGGTGCAGCTGTCGCTGCTCGCCGCAACCGCCTGAACCTCAGTCTGACTTCGGGACCGCCCGCCTCCGGCCGCCGTGGCGACGATCCAGGTGAACCGATCGGGGTCTGCCGGCAGGCCGCCGCTACCAGCTGCGCACCGGCCCGCAATCGACGTGAACGAAATCCGATCGCGGATAGTACCCGACGCCGCCGCCGCGCAGGCTCATCGCCGCGCCGCGCACCTGGCCCAGCTCGCGCCCCTCGCAGCGCAAATCGATGGCCATCCCCTGGATATGATAGCTGTTGCTCGCAACCCCGCTGCTGCGCCGGCGCATCTTCTGATTGGTACTCGGCGAGCGATAGCCGGAGATCACGAGAAACGGGTCGTGGCTGTCGAGCCGGGTGCGCAGCATGCCGAGCACGTCGAGAACGCCGGCATTCATCGGCCGCACCTCATCGGAGTGATGGTCGCGCAACACCCAGTTGATGTCGCGCACCGCCTCGCGGATGTAATGGCCATCGGCCCAGTAGACGGTACGTACCCATTCGCCTGTGTGAATGTTGTATAGCGACACCGCTCGCGGTGCGAAGGAAACCGCCGTGACGGGCCTGATGAAAGCAACGGCTGCCGCGGTTACGGCAGCGCCCAGGACCCGGCGCCGGGTCAACAGAGCAGACGGTCGCAATGGCTGATCCCCCAATCCCCGGGGACGCCATAGCACCGGGTTGCCGATCGAACAACCCTCTTTTGCCCCGCTAGCGCCGCGAAATCCGCGTCTTTTGCGATTTTTCCTGTCGCGGTTGATTGGCTTATAGCGTTCTTCAGCCGCGACGTTGGGTCGCTGCCTCGCCTTGCGCCACCGGCGCCTGATGCCGCGGCTGCAGGCGCTGCCAGACCTCATCGTCACGCCCGTACACGTCCGGGCGAAACTCGATCGTGCCGTCCGGCGCGGCGAAGGCGTCCTGGTAAACGATGAAGACCGGGACCGGCTTCGGCAGCATGCGGCGGTTGGTATAGCCCAGCGCGATCCCTCTGTTGATCTCCTCGACCGGCTGCCCGAGAAGCAGCGCGGCCAACTCGCGCGGTTTCTGCACCCGCACGCAGCCGTGGCTCTGGCGGCGGTTGTCGCGGCCGAACAGCTGTTTCAGCGGGGTGTCGTGGAGGTACACGGTAAACCGGTCCTGCATCTCGAATTTCAGAACGCCGAGCGCGGTCCCTGCTCCGGGCAGCTGCTGGATCGCCCCGTTGGAGCGAATAACCATGCGATGACGGTTCAGGTAATCCGGATCCTGGTCAAGTTTGGGCAGGATTTCCTTGGTCGCGATCGAATAGGGCACGTTCCATGGCGGGTTGAACAACAGGCTGTCGATCGTCGTCTGAAATTCCGGCGTCTGCTGGTCGGCCCGGCCGACGACGACGCGGCTGGTGAACACCGGCCGGTCTTCCCGGTAAAGCACCAACTCGGCGCTCGCGGCGTTGACCCAGACGCGCTCGGCCGGAAGGTTCCGCGGCAGCCAGCGCCATCGCTCGAGGTTCACCACGATCTGCTGCAACCGTGTCGCGCCGGTCTCCCCAGCCACCGATTGCGGCGTGCGGCGGGGATTGTCACCCGCGGCGCTCGGCGGCGCCGCGGCACCGTTTGCAGTAGCCGTCTGATAGGACCGCAGGGCCCGTTGCAGCGCCTTGTACCCGGGAGACTGGGGGGCGAGCCTCTCGATGACCGCAGCCGGATCGGGGCTGTCGATGGCGCGGTCGAGGGCGGCGACGACGGAGACCGGCTCCGGCTGCAGGTCCTCGTCGTCCATTCGCCGCTCGATCGGCAGCGCGCCGCGGGCCAACGCGTCGGCATAGGCGAGAACGGCGTCCGACAGCAGCAATTCGCGGTCGATCGGCGACAGTCCGGCAGTGTTGCGCAACACGGCGCCGTGAAACAGATCCGGGTCGAGGCCGTGTTCGCCGGCCCGCAACACAACGTTGCGCAGCGCCTCGGCCTGGGCCTGCCGCGTCGTCCAGACCGGGGCAAAATTGTGCCCGGCATAGAATTGCCGCAACAGCGGGCGGTGCAGCGCTTCACCGCCGACGACGAGCCCGGCCGGCCCCTCGATGCGGCTGCGGAGCTCGCCGTCGCCGGGCGCCGATGCGGGTCCGGGGTCGGCCGGCTGCAGTGACGCCTGCAGTACCATGGCCGCGTCGTTTCCCGCGACCGGGGCGGCGGCGGCTGCCGTCGCCACGATGAGCGCGGCGGCGAACGCCGTCCCGCCGCGACCGATCCAGCCGTGCGGCGCGCGGCGGCGACCTCTGGCGATGCTGGGGGGTATGAACACAACGCCCTCGCTTGTCGCGTGATCCGGGCGCAAACATCTCGCGCTCGCGGTGTCAATGGTTCCAGCTTGCCAAGCCGCGCCGCCGGCGCGAACCAACCTCGCGCCGTCGATCGGTCCTCGCAACCTAACCGTGATTTAGTTTCTAGAACATTGATAACAGTCAGCTTGTTCCTACCCTACGGATTTTCGGCAACGCACGCAATGCGATGCGGCCGAGATCGCGTGCGCTACCGGGAGCTTCGCCGATCGCGTGGCAGGAATGTCACCGGCGCGTCGGTCCAGTCAGCAAGCTCGGCCGGAAATTTCCGATTCGTCATGCCGGTATTTTGTGTGTAACAATGACTTGCGAAAAACAGGAGGCACCGATGCGCGCTCGTGTATCGGCCGCGGCAATCGCGGCTTCGGTCCTCTTTAGCGGCGCGGCCTGGTCGGCCTGCGAGCCCGGAAAATCGCGCAAATGCGTCAATCTCGACCTGACGCCGCCTGTGTCGCAACAAGTCGTGACCGGCGAGCCTCTCCCGCCGCGGCGGGCAACCGCGCCGGCCGCCCAGCCGACGCCGGCGTATACCGGCCCGACAGTGGGGGTGGCTCCGACGGTCGGCCGAGCGCCGATGGTCGGCTACCGCTGGTCGATCAACTAGCGCCGCGGTCAGCGCCGTTCAGGCCTCGGCGGCACCGGGGCGCGGCCCGATGTAGGCGGAGGACGGGCGGACCAGGCGCCCGGCCCCCTGCTGCTCCATCGCGTGGGCGAGCCACCCGGCGGCACGCCCCACCGCGAAGACCGGGGTGAAAGCGTCGCGCGGCAGCCCGACCGCGTCGAGCAGCAGCGCGGCATTGATCTCGACATTCGGCAGCAGCGGTGGGCGGCCCGGCTTCAACCGGGCGAAAGCGGCGGCGACCGCGTGCTCGACCTCGGCGGCGAAGACGAGCCGGCCGGCTACGGCGCCGGAGTGCGCCGCCAGTCGATCGAGAACGGGGCGCAAGATGCCGGCGCGAGGATCGCCGAGCCGAAACACCCGCTGACCGAAGCCGATCAGCCGCTCGCCGGCGGCCAGCTTGCGCTCGGCCCAGGCGGCAACGTCGCCGCTCGCCGCCGCCTCGTCGAGCATGTCGAGGGTTGGTCCGGGCGCGCCGCCATGCAATGGGCCGCTAAACGCGCAGTAAGCGCCAAGCGCGGCCGAGACAAGCGAGGCGCGGCTCGACGCAATGATCCGCGCGGTGAACGACGACGTGCTGAGGCCATTGTCGATGATCGCGGTGAAATAGTTGTCGAGCGCCTCGGCCATGACCGGTACAACCGCTTCGCCATGTGCCATCCGCAACAAATCGTCCGCGGTGTCGCGCGCCGGGTCGGGGACGAGCGGCGCAGCGCCGGCTCGCATTCGCAGCAGGGCGGTGATCGCCACCGGCAGGGTGGCGAGGATCGCCGCCGGCGCGCTGTCCTCCGGCAAGGCGGCGAGAGCAAGCCGGACGCCTTCGATAAGCGGCCGCTTGCCCGCCTCGCCGAGCCAGTCGCCGAGGCGCGAGAAGGCGAGCACGCGTCCAGCGCCGAGCCGGCGGCGCATCTCGCTGCGGTCGAGCCTCTCGCCGGCAAACCCTTCCCAGAGCAGCCCGACGGCGCCCTCGTAGCCGAAATCGGCGACCAGTTCGGCCAGGGTGTGGCCGCGCACCCAGAGAATACCGCGCGCGCCGTCGCTGTGGCTCAGCACCGTCTCGGCGGCGATCAGCCCGGCGAGCCCGCTATCCATTGCCGCCCCTCCCGGTCAGTCGAAGCGCCGCGCGAGGGTTGCCTCGGCCTCGGCGGCGATGCGGGCGACGATCGCGCCGGCCGGCTCGACCGAGTGGACCAGATCGACCCCCTCCCCAGCCCACACCACGGCGGTATCGAAATCCTCGGCGGCGCACGCGTCGGCGTACCGCGCCTTGTCCGCACTTGCCTGCTGCAGCTCCGCCTCGCGGCCCTGCCAGCTCGCGGTGAAGCGGTTGGCAAAGCCGCGGCCGGGAAATTCCTCGGGCCACGGTATGTCGCGGGCGATGTCGAAGATGCGGGTGCGCAGCGTATCGTCGCCGCCACCCGCCACCAGACGCGCCTTGGCCTTCGGCGTGCCGAGCCACTCCTCGGACGCGCAGAACCGCGTGCCGATCAGCACCCCCGCGGCACCGAGCATCAAGGCCGCCGCGAGGCCGCGCCCGTCGGCGATGCCGCCGGCGGCGACGACCGGCACATCCCGCCCCGACGCCGCCACCATGTCGACCACGGCGGGAACGAGCGCCAGCGTGCCGCGCCGCGTGCTGCCGTGGCCGCCGCCCTCGCCACCCTGGGCGACGATGATGTCGGCACCCTGATCGAGGACCTGACGGGCCATCGTCAGGGTCTGCACCTGGCAGATCACCGGGATCCCGGCATCCCTGATGCGCGGGATGAACGGCGCGGCGTCGCCGAACGACAGCATCATGGCGGCCGGCGCGTGCGCCAGCGCGACATCGAGCATCGCCGGGCGCCGAGCGAGGCCCCAGGTGATGAAGCCGCAACCGACAAGCTGGTTGCCGGCCGTCGCGAATTGCCCCTCAAGCCACTCGCGCCCCGACAAGCCCTGCCCGCCGGTGCCCTGACCGCCGCCGATCAGCCCGAGCCCGCCGGCGGCGCTGACCGCGGCCGCCAGTGCGCCGCCGGCGCTCGACCCCATCGGCGCCAGCAAAATCGGATGACGGATGCCGAGACGTTCGGTGAGCCCGGTGCGCAATGCCATCGCCGCCTCCCTGGTCGGTTCCCGAGGCCAACCTAGCATGGAAGGGCAGACGGCCGCGCTCCTGTTCCCCCTGCTTTTTGTAGGCCGAGAACAGGCTCGAGACCGGGTGACGGCCTATCGCGCCGGGGCTTCGGCGGAGCGCCGGGGCGCTGCATCGCGACGGTAGAAGGCCTGCCGCTTGTCGCGCCAGGCGGCGCGTTCGCTCGCCTCGATCTGCCCGTCGTGATTGGCGTCGATCCGGTCGAAGCGCTCGCGGAAGCGGCGGTCGCGGTCGGCATCGGGCAGCCCCGCCAGCCAGTCGTAGTAGGCCTTGACCTGTTCGAGGCGGGCCTTGCGCGCCGCCGGAAGGTCACCCGCGGCAAGCTGGACCGCGAGTTCGCTGCGCCGCCGTTCGTTGAAGGCGAGCCGCCAGTCGCGGTATTGCTCGAAGCTGATCGTGTCAGCCGCATCCTTGACGGGTGCGGCTGCGGACGCGGCCGGTTCGGCGGCCTCGCCGGGCAGCCACAGCGTCGCTGCGATTGCCGCGCAGGCGGCCAGAAGGGTCCATCGCATCGCAATTCCTCCTGCTTGGGTTTGCCACGCCCTCTTGTGAGAACAAAGCGAGAATATAATTCGACCCGATACGGAGTCAATAAATTTGTTCCTGTTTTATTCACAAGAAACGCCAGCCGCTTGCTCCGGTGCCGGCGGCGTGGCACAAGCGGTCGCGGGGACAGCGGAGAAGAGCCGGGAGGGGGGAATGCCGGACTTCGCCATCGAGCGCGGCTGCCCGGGGGTGGTCTGCGGGGTCGACGAGGCCGGGCGCGGGCCGCTCGCCGGTCCGGTCGTCGCCGCGGCGGTGATCATCGACCGGCGGCGCCTGCGTGGCGTGCTGCGCCGGGAGCTCGACGATTCGAAGGCGCTCAGCCGCGAGCTGCGCGAAAGCTGCTACGCCGCGCTGTGCGCCGGCGCCGGCTTGGGCGCGGTCCGCATCGGCGTCGGCGCGGCGAGCGCGCGCGAGATCGATGGGGTCAACATACTGCGCGCGAGCCTCGTCGCGATGGCGCGGGCGGTGGCGGCGCTGCGCGTCATGCCCGACATCGCGCTGGTCGACGGCAACATCGCCCCGCCGCTCTCCTGCCCGGTGAAGACGGTGGTCAAGGGCGACGCCCTCAGCTTCTCGATCGCCGCTGCCTCGATCGTCGCCAAGGTGACGCGCGACCGAATCATGCATTCTCTCGCGGCCCGCTACCCCGGCTACGGCTGGGAGACCAATGTCGGTTATGCCACCGCCGAGCACGGTGCGGCGATCCGCCGGCTCGGCGTCACCCGGCATCATCGCCGCTCGTTCGAGCCGGTTCGCCTTGCGATTTCGGGGCCGGCCGACTTTTTCGCGCTCCTCGACAGCGACGCGGCGGCGGCGGCCGCGGATTAGCCCCACCCGCTCCAAGCTGCGCGGAATTGACGAGGGCGGCGGCTGCGCTCACAGTTTGCGCCCATGGCTCAAGCCGTTGAGACCGGGACGCCGGGCGACGCGATCCTAGAGGGCGATTGCCGCGCGGCGATGGCGGTGCTGCCGGAGGGCTCGGTCGATCTCGTCTTCGCCGACCCGCCCTACAATCTGCAACTGACCGGCGAACTGCACCGGCCCGACAACAGCCGGGTCGACGGCGTTGCCGACGATTGGGACAAGTTTTCCGACTTCGCCGAATACGACCGGTTCACCCGGGGTTGGCTCGCTGCCGCGCGCCGGGTGCTGAAGCCGTCGGGCGCGCTGTGGGTCATCGGCAGCTACCACAACGTCTTCCGGATCGGCGCCGCGGTGCAGGATCTCGGCTTCTGGATCCTCAACGACATCGTCTGGCGCAAGACCAACCCGATGCCGAATTTCCGCGGCCGACGCTTTACCAACGCGCACGAGACCCTCTTATGGTGCGCCCATTCGCGCGAGGCGCGTTACACCTTCAATTACGAGGCGATGAAGGCGCTCAACGACGAATTGCAGATGCGCAGCGACTGGCTCATTCCGCTGTGCGGCGGCCCCGAGCGGCTGCGCGGCGGCGACGGGCGGAAGGCGCATCCGACGCAGAAACCCGAGGCCTTGCTGCATCGCGTCCTCTTGGCCTCGACGCGGCCGGGCGACACCGTACTCGACCCGTTTTTCGGCACCGGCACGACCGGCGCCGTCGCCAAGCGGCTCGGCCGGCGCTTTATCGGGATCGAGCAGGACCCGGCCTATGTCGCGCTGGCGCGCCGGCGCATCGCCGCGGTGCGGCCAGCGGCGGCGGATCTCGTCGCCCTCGAGTCGCGGCGCGAGGCCCCGCGCATCCCGTTCGGCAGCCTCGTCGAGCGCGGCCTCCTGCAGCCGGGCGAGGTCTTGGTCGATGCGGCGCGGCGGTGGAGCGCGCGGGTGCGCGCCGACGGCAGCCTGATTTCGGCCGAGCATAAGGGCTCGATCCACTCTGTTGCCGCCCAGCTGCAAGGCGCCCCGGCCTGCAACGGCTGGGCCTTCTGGCATGTCGAGCGCCAGGGCCAGCTGGTGCTGATCGACCATCTGCGCCAGCAGGTGCGCGGCGAGACCGGGTAACTGGCCGGCCCCCGTAGGAGGGATTGAGCGCAGCGAAGCCCATCGCCAAAAAATCACCACGGAGGCACGGAGAGCACGAAGGAGATAATTTCAATCTTCGTGCTTCTTCGTGTCTCTGTGGTGAAAATATCGGTGGGCGTCGCTTCGCTCCACCCACCCTATGATTGAGGTCACGGAGGTAACGGGAACAGCAATGCCGTACGACCGCAGCAATGTCTTCGCCCGCATCCTGCGCGGCGAATTGCCGTGCACCAAGGTCTATGAGGACCAGCACGTGCTCGCCTTTCGCGACATCCACCCGCAGGCGCCGGTGCATGTCGTGGTGATCCCGAAGGGCGAATACGTCTCGGTCGACGATTTCGCCGAGAAGGCGTCGGAGGCGGAGCACGCCGCTTTCATCCGCGCGATCGGGACGATCGCACGCCAGGAGGGGGTCGCCGAGAGCGGCTACCGCATCCTCGCCAACCACGGCCGGGCGGCCCATCAGGAGGTGCCGCATTTTCACCTGCACCTGTTCGCCGGCCGCGATCTCGGCCCGATGCTGCGCCGCCCGCGGGATTAGGCCGCGGGCGCAGCGTCACGACAATTTACGCATTCCCGGCGCAAGCCGGGATCCACCGATCCGCTGCGGACGGGTCGACGAGTGGATCCCGGCTTGCGCCGGGAATGCGAAATTTTGAAGCGGCGAGACGGGGAGCAGCGGCCCTCGCGACCCTCACTTGTTGACGTTCTGCCAGACCTGTTGGGCGGCGGCGGGCAGCTTGTCCATGTGCTTCAGGAAGAGGGCGAGGGTCCAGATTTGCTCGTCGTTGAGGGTGCCCGCCCAGAACGGCATGCCGGTCCAGCGGATGCCGTGTTTGATCTTCCAGAACGTGATGCCTTCGGGGTCGTTCTCGACGCCGTTGGTCGCCAGCTGCGGCGGCGGCGGGTTGAGGCCCTTGGCGACGGCCGAGGCGGCCGCGGCGCCCTTGGCGAGGCCGTGGCAGAAGGCGCAATGCGTGCCGTAAAGCTGGATGCCGGCGATCAGATTCGCGTCGGTCAGCGCCACCGGGTTGGGCTCCTTCGGCGCCTCGCGCAGGAGGCTGGCGCGCAGCGAGGTTTTCGTCGCCCAGACCTCCGCCCAACTCGGCCGGGTGTCGCCACCGGCGAGGATCAGACCGTTGGTCAGGACGAGATAGAAGCCGACCAAGACCACCGCGATCGTCGCCAGGAAGCCGAGCACAAAGCCTCTCATCATGTCCTCCGCAGGGCGAGATCGAACAGCGGCAGCAGCGTCGGGAAGGTCGGGTAATGCCCGGCGGCGATCTCGGCCCGGCTGGCCCAGGCGACGGCGGCGGCATCGTCTGCCGGCTCTCCCTCGCCGCTGCGCCAGATCCCGCGCACCGCGATCAGCGTATAGTGGAATTGCACGCGGCCTTCCACGTCGCGATGGATCGCATCGTGGACGTCGAGGATGCCGGCCGCCGCCGCGACGATGCCGGTTTCCTCCAAGAGTTCGCGCATCGCGCCGTCGGCAACCGTCTCGCCGAGTTCGAGGACGCCGCCGGGAAAGCCCCAACGCCCGGCATTGGGCTGCTGCGCCCGCTGGACGATCAGCGCCTTGTCGCCGCGCATGACGACCGCCAGCACGGCGACGATCGGCCGGTCGGGATAGCGCCGCGCGGCGCGGCGCGCCTCGAGCTCGGTGGCGGACGGTTCGGTGGCGGACGGCCGATCGATCACAGCGTGGAGATACCCATGGCCCCTCTCCCGCATCGCGGGAGAGGGAGGGGCCCAGCGCCAAGCGATGGGAGGGTGAGGGTCCTTCCGGTGGCGGGCACCCTCACCCGCCTTCGGGCTTTGCCCCCGGGCACCCTCTCCCGCAGTGCGGGAGAGGGCTGTGACGCTGCGCCGGCAATGAACGGTGTTCGCTCACTCGGCGGCGGCACGGGGCTGGCCGTGCTCGTCGGTGTAGATCTCGGCGCCCTGCTGCAGGAACTCCTGCGACTTCTGCTCCATGCCGCTCCGGGCATAGTCGCGGATTTCCTGGGTGATCTGCATCGAGCAGAATTTCGGGCCGCACATCGAGCAGAAATGCGCGAGCTTCGCGCCGTCGGCCGGGAGCGTCTGGTCGTGGAACTTCTCGGCCGTCTCGGGGTCGAGCGCCAGGTTGAACTGGTCGCGCCAGCGGAATTCGAAGCGCGCCCGCGACAGGGCGTCGTCGCGCTCGCGCGCCGCCGGGTGACCCTTGGCGATGTCGGCGGCGTGGGCGGCGATCTTGTAGGTGATGACGCCGACCTTGACGTCGTCGCGGTCGGGCAGCCCGAGATGCTCCTTCGGCGTCACGTAGCAGAGGAGCGCGGTGCCGAACCAGCCGATCATCGCGGCGCCGATGCCCGAGGTGATGTGGTCGTACCCCGGCGCGATGTCGGTGACCAGCGGCCCCAGCGTATAGAACGGCGCCTCGCCGCATTCCTCGAGCTGCTTGTCCATGTTGATCTTGATCTTGTGCATCGGCACGTGGCCGGGGCCCTCGATCATCACCTGGACGCCGTCTTCCCAGGCGAGCTTGGTCAATTCGCCCAGGGTTTCGAGTTCGGCGAACTGGGCGCGGTCGTTGGCGTCGGCGTTGGAGCCGGGGCGCAGCCCGTCACCCAGCGAGTAGGCGACGTCGTAGGCGGCCATGATATCGCAGATCTCATCGAACCGTTCGTAGAGGAAGCTCTCCT
>DASYUS010000192.1:0-4060 GCA_036000945.1 Allostellaceae bacterium | reverse complement strand
CGGGCAAGTACCTGAATTTAATATTTCGCAATCCGAACAACAGGGAAACAGGTCGAGATCGGCAATCTGCATCGTGGGCGCGGCAAGACGCGACAGATGCGATATGGCTAACACGGCTTTGTGTTCTTTTTATGTTCTCTGAGCCGAGGTGCATCACCCGACAATCGGTAGGGCGGATGAGCGAAGCGTCATCCGCCAACCCGCGGCGATTTCGGAATCGGCGGATTACGCTGTGCTCATCCGCCATACGCTTGCTTCCAGGGCCGCCGCGCCATGCCGGGTGCGGGCCGCGTCAATTATCGCAGAGAAAGCTGTCGTCATCGGCTGAGCGGTGCGGGCGATTTTCGGCTAAACCGAGCGCAGCACTATTCGGACGAGGCGAATGCCGCACACCGCACCGCTGATCGCAACCATCGTCGTCGGCCTCGGGCTGGCCTTTGTGCTCGGCACGCTTGCCAACCGGCTGCGGGTCTCGCCGCTGGTCGGCTATCTCCTGGCCGGGGTGGCGGTCGGCCCGTTCACCCCGGGCTTTGTCGCCGACCAGGGGCTGGCGCCGCAGCTTGCCGAGATCGGCGTCATTCTCTTGATGTTCGGCGTCGGCCTGCATTTCTCGCTGAAGGACCTGCTGTCGGTGCGAGGCGTCGTCGTGCCGGGGGCGGTGATGCAGGTGGCCGCCTCGACGTTGGCCGGCATGGGGCTGGCGTGGCTGCTCGGCTGGCCCGGCGTCACCGGCTTCGTGTTCGGCGTTGCCTTGTCGATCGCCAGCACCGTGGTCCTGATGCGGGCCCTGCAGGAGCGCCATCTGGTCGAAACCGAGCGCGGCCGTGTCGCGGTGGGCTGGCTGGTTGTGCAGGACCTGCTGATGGTCGTCGTCCTGGTCCTGTTGCCGCCGGTCGCCGCCGTCTTTGGGCACGAGGCCGCATCGCGGGTCGATATCGGCGACCTCGCCGCCAGCCTTGCCATCACGCTCGGCAAGGTCGTCGTCTTCGTCGCACTGATGCTGATCGTCGGTCGCCGCGTGATCCCGGCCCTGCTGCACTACGTCGCGCACACCGGGTCGCGCGAGCTGTTCCGCCTCGCGGTGCTGTCGGTGGCGCTCGGCGTTGCCTTTGCGGCGTCGGAGATGTTCGGCGTCTCGTTTGCGCTCGGTGCGTTCTTCGCCGGCATGACCTTGAGCGAATCGCAGCTGTGCCAGGTCGCGGCTGAGGAATCGCTGCCGCTGCGCGATGCGTTTGCAGTGCTGTTCTTCGTCTCGGTGGGCATGCTGTTCGACCCGAGGATCCTTCTCGTCGAGCCCTGGCCGATCCTTGGTGCGCTGCTGCTGGTCCTCGTCGCCAACCCGTGCATCGCCTTCGGTGCGGTGCGCATTTTTGGCGGCCGGACCGAGGCGGCGGTGCTGGTCGGCGCCGGGCTCGGCCAGATCGGCGAGTTCTCGTTCATCCTCGCCGATCTCGGCATCGGGCTCGGAATTCTGCCGGAGCGCGGCCGTCACCTGATCCTGGCGACGGCGATCCTGTCGATCCTGGTCAACCCGATCGTGCTGTCCCTGCCCGGCTGGATCGCGGCTCGCTGGCGACGCCCGGCCGCACCCGCCATCGCACCTGCCGCCGTCGCTGCCGCGACCGAGGAGGCGCTGCCGCGCACCGACCTCAGCGGCCACGCGGTGCTGGTCGGCTATGGCCGGGTCGGGCGGCTGGTCGGCCCGGCATTGCGCGAGCGCGGCTGGCCGGTTCTGGTCGTCGAGGACGCGACCGATACGGCCGAGCAGCTGCGTGCCGCGGCGATGCCGGTGGTGCAGGGCAATGCCGCCGACAACCAGGTGCTCGCCGCCGCCAATCTCGGCGCCGCACGGCTGCTGCTGGTCGCGATCCCCAACGCCTTTGAGGCGGGTCAGATCGTCGAGCAGGCGCGCGCCGCCAACCCCAATATCGAGATTGTCGCGCGGGCGCATTTCGACGCCGAGGTCGAGCACCTGCTGCAGCACGGCGCCAACGCGGTGATCATGGGCGAGCGCGAGATCGCCCGCTCGATGCTGGAGCACGCTGCAACGACGCCGGTGCCGGCCGGCTGATGTCGAAATCGGGGACGGCGAATTTCTCCTTGAGCCGCATCAGCCGGTAGCCGAGCCCGAGATAGGCGCCGCATTCGGCCCGTGCGGCAATGAACTCTTGGGGGCTGGTGTCGTGCCGCTCGCGCAAATGGGTGACGACGACCGAATCAATGGGGATGCGGCTGAAATCCTGGAGCAACATCCGGCAATGCGCCGCCGCGTAGGGCCCGATGCCCTTGTGGCTCGTCAGGTAGTCGTGGTCGAGCATTTCGGGCCGGCCGTGCCCGTCACGGTCGATCGCACCGTCGTCGAGCATCCGCCTTGTGGCGGCGACGATGGTCGGCGCGCGAAAGCCGGTTTTGGCGACCCGGCGCAGGCGCTCTTCGCCGTAGTCGAGCAAGTCTTCGGGCGCCGGAAAGGCGCCGCCGCCCGGCTCGGCGACCAGCGCCGCGCACATCCGGCAGGTCCCCGACCAGCTGGTGTTGACGGTGAGGATCGTCTTGATGAAGTCCTCGTAAAACGTCGAGCACCTGAGGATGCGGCCGCCGCCGGCCGCGACCAGCGCCGCCTCGTCAGCAAAACCGCCGCCGAGCGCCGCAACCGCCGGCGCCGGGTCCCAGTCGGAGGACACCCAGCGCGCCACGCGGCGCAGGATTTCCGGCGCGGCGTCATCGGGCAACCCGGCCCAGCTGACCCAAAGCGTCCACTCACTGCCTTGCCGTACGGCGATCGTACCGGTCCGGCCGGCGATGCGCTCGGCATGAAAGAGCGTGCCGCTCTCGCCGTCCCAGCGCCACGGGTCGAGGTAGACCCAGCCATGACTGGCGACCGTCAGGCCGAGATCGATCGGCCAATCCAGGAGTAGCTCCGCATGCCCCCTCCCCAACCCTCCCCCGCTTGCGGGGGAGGGTTGGGTGGGGGTAAGGCCGGTGCTCATGGATTCCGGGTTCGCCGCTGTGCGGCGCCCCGGAATGACACGGGAGTTTTGATGGTCACACCTGGTCGAGCGCCTGGCGGAGGTCGGCGATGATGTCGTCCTCGTGTTCGAGGCCGATCGACAGGCGGACATAGCCGTCGGTGACGCCGGTCTGCTGCTGCTCCTCGGGGGTCAGCTGCGAGTGCGTCGTGCTCGCCGGGTGGATCGCCAGCGAGCGGGCGTCGCCGATATTGGCGACGTGGTAGAACATCTTGAGGGCGTCGATGAAGCGCCGGCCCGCGTCGATCCCGCCCCGCAGCTCGAAGCCGACCAGGGCGCCGTAGCCGCCCTTCAGATAGGCATCGGCGCGGCGCTTGGCTTCGCCGCTCATCAGGCCGGGATAGATCACCTTGGTGACCTTCGGGTGCTCCTGCAGGTGCCGGGCGACCACCGCGGCGTTGGCGCAATGCACCCGCAGCCGCAGCGGCAGGGTTTCGAGGCCCTGGATGTGCAGGAACGAGTTGAACGGGCTCGCCGCCGCGCCGAGGTCGCGCAGCAGCGTGACGCGCATCTTGATGATGTAGGCCACCGGCCCCATCGGCTTGACCGCCTGCGTCCACACCGCGCCGTGATAGGCCGGGTCCGGCTGGTTCAGCAGCGGAAAGCGGTCGGCGTGCTTTTCCCAGTCGAAATTGCCGCCGTCGACGACGATGCCGCCGATCGAGGTGCCGTGGCCGCCGATATATTTCGTCGTCGAATGCATGACGATCGCGGCGCCGTGGTCGAGCGGTCGGCAGATCACCGGCGAGGCGGTGTTGTCCATGATCAGCGGCACGCCGAGCTCGCGGCCGATCTTGGCGACCTCGCCGATCGGGAAGACTTCGAGCTTCGGATTGGGCAGCGTCTCGGCGTAGTAGCAGCGCGTCTTCGAATCGGTGGCGCGACGGAAATTCTCCGGGTCGGCCGGGTCGACAAAGCGCACCTCGATCCCCAGCGTCCGCTGCATCGTGTGGAGGAACAGGTTCCAGGTGCCGCCGTAGAGATCTGTCGAGGCGACGAAATTGTCGCCCGCCTGGGCGATGTTGTTGACCGCG
>DASYUS010000191.1:0-1615 GCA_036000945.1 Allostellaceae bacterium | reverse complement strand
TCGTTCTCCCTGGCATGCTCTGTGCCGGCTTACGGGCGAGGGCGGGCGATGGACATCGGGCCGGAGAGGCGCGGCAGGCGCGGGGGAGCCGCCGATGCTTTCGCGAACCCGCTCCGCCAGTTCTTCGCGACCGCCGCGGTGCCCTGCCCCTACCTCCCCGGCCGCGCCGAGCGCAAGCTGATCGTCGAGCTCACCGGCGCCGCGGCCCCCGTTTTTTACGACGATCTGTCGCGCGCCGGCTTCCGCCGCAGCCACCGTTTCGCCTACCGCCCGGCCTGCCGCTCGTGCGCCGCCTGCGTGCCGGTGCGCATAGCTGCCGCGCGCTTTGCCGATACCCGCTCGACCCGGCGGGTGCGCAATCTCAACGGCGCGCTCGGCGGGCGCGTCCTGGCGGCGCGCGCGACGACTGAGCAGTTCCGCCTGTTCGCCGCCTATCAACGCTCGCGCCACGCCGACAGCGACATGGCCGCGATGAGCTACGACGACTACCGCCTGATGGTCGAGGACAGCGCGGTGCGCACCGCGGTCGTCGAACTGCGCGACCCTGCGGGCGCGCTCGTCGCGGTGTCGCTGGTCGATCGCCTCGACGACGGCGTCTCCGCCGTCTACAGCTTCTACGACCCGGAACGCGAGCGGGCGAGCCTCGGCACCTGGTGCATCCTGTGGCTCGTCGAGGAATGCCGCCGCGCCGGGCTGCCCTACGTCTATCTCGGCTATTGGGTCGCCGACAGCCCGAAGATGGCCTACAAGGCCCGCTTCCCGGCATTGGAGCGCCTCACCGACGGAAGGTGGGAGCCGTTCGTCGAAAATTCACCACGAAGACACGAAGGGTGAGTTTTTATCTGGTCATTCCGGGGCGGCGCGCAGCGCCGAGCCTGGAATCCATATTTTGATGCTGGCATTCGTGGATTCCGGGCTCCGCCCTTCGGGCGATCGACTGGTCTGGTTCGAATGCTATGATGATCCGGTTTCTGCGATCACCCGCGAGAAGGACATCAAGAAATGGCGGCGAGAGTGGAAGATTCGCCTGATTGAGGAAGGTAATCCTCATTGGCTCGACCGCTATGACAGCATCGCGGAATAGGCTCTAAACTCATGAGCATCGGCATCCTGCAATCGGCGCTGTTCGGCGACATGTTCGGGACCGCGGCGATGCGCGGCGTGTTTGGCGAAGGGGTGTTTCTCGCCCGCTGCGCCGAGGTCGAGGCGGCGCTCGCTCGGGCCCAGGCGCGGCTCGGCATCGTGCCGGACGAGTCCGCCGCGGCGATCTCCGAGGCTGCCGCCGCCGTCGCCGAGAGCCCGGAATCGCTCGACCTGGCGCGGCTGAAGCGCGAGACCGAGACGGTCGGCTACCCGATCCTGCCGCTGGTGCGCCAGCTCGCCGAGCGCGCCGGCCCGGCCGGGCGCTGGCTGCATTGGGGCGCGACAACGCAGGACATCATGGACACCGCCGCGGTGCTGCAGATCCGCGAGGGGCTCCGGCTGATCGAGGCCGACCTCGACGCGGTGCGCGGCCACCTCGCCGGGCTCGCGCGGCGCTGGCGCGACACGCCGATGGCCGGGCGCACCCATTTGCAGCACGCCCTGCCGATCACCTTCGGCTACAAGGCGGCGG
>DASYUS010000190.1:0-4357 GCA_036000945.1 Allostellaceae bacterium | reverse complement strand
GGGTGGTCGCCGCGGTTGAAGGCGTAGACGTTGTCCTTGCTGTCGACGCCAACCGCGGCGCAATCGCCGAGCACGATCTCGTCCGGGATCTTCGCCCAGCTCTCTTTCACCTCGAAGCGCCACGCGCCGCTGCCGAGCTCTACCGCCATCGCCTCCTCCCACGCCCAATCAGTTGCACCATCATAGGTCGGGCGCGGCGCTTGAGGCGAGCGTGTCGGCAGTGCCCCCTATTCCGTGTTCCCGGCGAAGGCCGGGACCCATGCGTCGGCTTGCAAGTCGGCGGAACCATGGGTCTCGGCCTTCGCCGGGATGACGATCATGTTTGTTTCACGCCACCTTTGCGGCGGCCACCGCCTTGCGCGCCAACACCACCTTCTCCGCCGAATGGCCGAGGAAGTGCGGCGCCGAGCCGCCTTCGGCGAGGAGATCGAGGAATTCGTCGGGCCGGGTGATCCGCACCGAGCCCAAGATGTCGGCACCGCGCGCGAGAAAGGCGTCGGGCAGCATCCCGACAGTCGGGCCGACCACAGTGACCCGCGCCGCGGGGCGCGCCAGGGCCAAGAGGTCTTCGAGCGTATCGGTGAGCAGCGTCGAGCCGGTGACGAGGAGCACATCGGCCGTCGGCACGATTTCCGGCGCGCGCTCGGCCGCGCGGTAAAACGGCATCTCTTCGGGCTTGAGTGCGGCCGGGTTCTGCTCCAGCACGAGATACGGCTGACCGCGGCGCTTCAGCTCCTTGAGGAACGGGATGAAGGCGCCGACCAGCACGACCCGCTCGCCCGCGGCGATTTCGCTAGCGTCGAATGCGTCGGCGCCGAGCAGCAGCTCGAACCCGGGGTGGGGGCGGCGGCGCCAGCACAAATCGGCGAGCGCGTTCAACGTGGCGATGCCGATCGGGCGGGCGAGGCCGTCGCCGCGCGCCGCGTCCTGCATTACCTCGGCGGCGGGCCGTCCGGCGATGCGGCGAAAGGCGACGCGGTGCGCGTCGAGCGGGCAGCAGATGTCGGCGGGGCCCGCATCGTGTGGCGTCGCGCAGGTCCCGGCGGTCCCGGCGCTGAGCTTGACGCCGGTGAAGAACAGCCCGACCACCGCCCGCTCGACCGCGATCTCGTCGAGCTCGCGGCCGAGAATGTCGGTGACGGCGGTGATCGTCTCGTTCAGGATGGCACTGTGCACGGGCATCGTCCCTGGCATGTTTCGCAACCGATGTAGCACAATCGCGTCATCATGAAATTGATCCATTTGGGCGCGGCCGCGGCCGCGCTTGCTTTCGTTTCCCTCATCCCGCCGCCCGCCGCGGCACAAGGAGCACAAGGCAAAATGACCGAGCTGGCAAACGGCCTCAAATATACCGATACGACGGTCGGCACCGGCACCGAGGCGACGCCCGGCCACAAAGTCAGCGTGCATTACACCGGCTGGCTCGACCAGAATGGCGCCAAGGGGAAGAAATTCGACAGCTCGGTCGACCGCGGCCAGCCGTTCTCGTTTGCCTTGGGCGCCCGCCAGGTGATTGCCGGCTGGGATCTCGGGGTCTCCGGCATGAAGGTCGGCGGCAAGCGCACGCTGACGATCCCGCCCGATCTCGGCTATGGCGCGCGCGGCGCCGGCGGCGTCATCCCGCCCAATGCCACGCTGATCTTCGACGTCGAGCTGCTCGGCGTGCAGTAGCGCGGCAGTAGGGCAGGGCAGGGCGCGGGCGGCCCACCCTGCCGCTCCTGCGGCACCACAACCAAAATTTGTATAACCGTCGCTGATCTGGCTGCATCTGCAGGAAATCAGCAGCCAGATTCGCGATATGGTTGTCGCCGCGCCGGCCGCGCCCTCTGCTTCGCTTCTTTCGCTCTCCGCGCCTCCATCCGGTGTGCGGAGGGCATTACCACGGCAAGATGGCGACTTTATTTTCTTGTTATGTCCTCAAATCAGGCGCGGAGCGCCACGGGAGCCGTGAGCGCCGAGGAGTAGCTCACGCAGCGCGGCGGGTCGCGGCGGGGGCGATGGGCGGCAGCCGGTACGGCAGCTCGGACGGGATCAGGCGCACCTCGATCGCGAATTCGCCGGGGAAGGAGCGGACCCACCGCTCCGGGAGATGCGCCAGCCCGCCGGTCCAGCGGTGCGTGGCTTCGTCGTCGTGGAAGCCGTCGTCCAGCGCGGGGTGGCCGTGCTCCGCCTGGATGAACAGCTGGTCGTCGAAGAGGACGAGATGGTCGAACGGAACGCCAAGCCACCGCCGGTCACGCGAGTCGGCCCTGACTTCGGCCGGCACCGCTGTGCGCGAGGCGAGCGCCACGGTGGCTGCACCCGCCGGGACGGCAAAGCGGTAGCTTTGGCCATCGATCGACGCCGGCGGGATGACCGTGCCATCGACGACGAGGTGCAGATCGGGGTTGAGATCGAGCCGGTGGCCGAGCGGCCCGGCGCGCCCCATCAGTTTGGCGCGGATCGCGTTCAGTTCCGGCGAATCCCAGTCGAGCAGCGGTGCGCAATACTGCCAGCGCGGCCGCTCGTCGTCCGGGTAGAGCCGGGCGAAATCGCCGGCGTTGTGGAACTTGGCGCGGTTGTCGCAGTCGATGTAGCTCTCGGCCGGCGCGCCGTCGGCGATCAGGATGTCGTGCGTCTCCAGCTCGACATGGAAGTATTCGACGCGCTCGGCCGCGGTGTCCTGGGTGACCGTCGCGCCATTGACGAGGTACTCGGCGCGCACCAGGAGGCCGGCGATGAGGAGCGCGTGGCCCGGCGAGACGCAGAGGTCGCGCACCGGGACGCCGTCGGCCAATGCCCCGGCCCTGATGCGCACCGGCAGCATCGCCCGGTTGCCGGCGACAAAGCGGCCGTCATAGGCGCGGTGCCCGAGCCATTTGACCGGCTTCGCCTCGCCCGAGATCGTCATCACCCGGTCGCCGATCCCCAGATCCTCGACCGCCACCTCGCCGCGGTCTGTCAGGATCAGCGTGCCCCGGCAGTAGCACACCGGCGCCAACTCGGTGCCGCCGCTGCCGTCGGGGCTCGCCGTGAAGGCCGTTGCATCGCTGCCGTCAAGCCGGAAGGTGACGCTGCCGCCGCTCCCGGAAACGGTGATCAGGTTGGTGACGGTGTCGAAATCGCTGATCGTCCCGTCGCTGCCGATCCCGTCAGGTCGATCACCTCGCTCGTCTGATCGAAGCCCGAGATCGTCACCCCGAGCGTGCCCGTGGTGTTCGTCACCAGCAGCGTCGCATAGCCCCCGCCACTAAACAGCACATCCTCGAAGTTGGTCAGCCCGAGCCCGTTGTAGTCGACAGTCACTCCGGCGCCCACCGTACCCAGCAGCTCCACGGTGTTGGTGGCGCTCACGCTGCCGTAAACGCCGCCGACGAGATCGTAGCCGAATTCGAGGACCAGGAGGTTGCCGCCGGTCGCGCCGAAATACGCGTTCGTCCCGCCGAACTGGATGGCCGTTCCGCCGCTGCCGCTGATCGTTCCGCTGAGGATGACCGTGCCGCTGGCGGCGAAACTGACGCCCGGGCCGGCGGTGCCGACGATCGTGCCGGCATTCGTTACGATGCCGGGCTCGCCGATCGTAAAGCCAGAGGGGCTTCCGGTGAACAGGGCAATGCCCGTACCGCCCCGGATCAGGCCGCCCGCATAGTTGGCGACGGGCCCACCGTAAGCCAACACGACGCCCACGCCTTGCGAAGCGGCGATCGTGCCCGAATTGGTCACGGTGCCGGCATCGTAGAAAATCTTGACCCCGTTGAAGTAGCCGGTCACCTGCGCCGCACTGCCGAGATTGGCGACGCGACCGGCTGCGAGGCTGATGCCAACCCCACCGAAGGTGTTGGCGCTGGCGATATTGCCGTAATTGACGACGGTCGCCGCGACGCCGGCCTGCGCCGGGGCGATCACCGCAAACGTTCCCCCGGCTATCGTACCGGTCGCGCTGTTGCCGAGGTAGCTGCTGTCGACCAGCGTCACCGTGCCGCCGATATAGCCGTGGTTGATCAGGCTGGCGGGATCGACCTTGAGCTTGCCCAGCCCGGTGATCATCGTCCCGTCGTTGATCAAGGTGCCGAAAACGGTCAGCGTGACGCCGCTGGCAAGCGTGCCGGTGCCGGTCTGGGTGACGGTGGCGCCGGGATCGACCCGCAGTGTCTGGAAATCGGCAAAGGTGGTGGCGATCTGCGGCAAACTGAAGGTAAACGGCGCCGTACCGCCGAGCGCCAGCGTATTGCCGCCGCCGCCAGCGACGGTGCCTTGCAGAGCCCAGCCCGACTCCAGCCGCAACACGTCATTGATGCTCAACAGCACGGCGGTCCCGGCAGCGGCGATCGTGCCGGCGACGCCGAGGGTCGCGCCGGCGGCGAGGGTGATGCCGCCG
>DASYUS010000189.1:0-2052 GCA_036000945.1 Allostellaceae bacterium | reverse complement strand
CCTCACCTGCCCCTCGACCAGGAGCGGGTTGACGACGACCCCGCAATCATGCGCGATCGCGTACTGCTCGATCGCGACCCGGCCGGTCTCGCGGTCGACCTCGACGATCGCGGCGTGGACGGCGTAGCTCCAGGTGACGGTCGGCGGCTCCCAGTAATAGGTCTCCTCCAGACCCGCTTCGACCCCTGGCGGGCGGCCGTGGTCCCAGCCGGGCCGCGCCGCCCGAGCCACCGCCGCGAGGCTCACCACCTTCCCCGGTACCCCGACGATGCCGACCCCGCCATCGCGCAATTCGAGGTCGGCGGGGGCACATTCGAGGAGGTTGGCGGCGATCGCAAACACCTTGTCGCGCAGCCGCAGGCTGGCGTGGTGGATCGCCGCCGACACGGTGACGGTGCAGCGGCTCGCCATCGTGCCAAAGCCGATCGGGATCGCCTCGGTGTCGGCGAGCGCGACGACGACATCTTCGGGCCGCACCTTCCAGGCATCCGCGACGATCTGGGCGAAGATCGTCTCCATCCCCTGGCCCTGCGGACAGGCGCCGGACGAGGCGTAGACCTTGCCGTCGGAGTCGATGCGGATGACCGCGCCCTCGAACGGCCCGACCCCGGTGCCCTCGATGTAGCAGCCGATGCCGAGACCGAGCCAGCGTCCGGCATGCCGCGCCTCGGCCTGCCGCGCGCGGAACGCCGCGACGCCGCCGAGCGCGGCGAGCGCCTTGTCGAGCGCACCGGGATAGTCGCCGCTGTCGTAGACGATCGGCTCGCCGTCGCGGTAGAGCATGCCGGCCGAATAGGGCATCTCGTCGGCGCCGATCATGTTGCGTCGCCGCACCTCCGCCGGCTCCAGCGCGAGGCTGCGCGCCACCAGATCGATCGACCGCTCCATCGCAAAGGCAGCTTCCGGCCGCCCGGCGCCGCGATAGGGCGCATTCGGCACTTTGTTGGTGGCGACGATGCGGCCCGACGCCGCCAGGTGCTCGATCTTGTAGGGGCCGGTCAGGTGGACGGCAGTGTTGTAGGCGACCCCCGAGCCGATCGGGTTCCAGGCGCCGCAATCGACGATGTAGTCGTCGCTTATCGCCAGAATATGGCCGTCATCGTCGAAGCCGATCTCGACATCGTGCCACTGGTCGCGCGAGTGCGTCGCGCACATCAAATGCTCGCGCCGTTCCTCGATCCAGCGCACCGGGCGCCCGAGCCGCCGCGCCGCGAACGGGATCAGCAGATCCTCGGGGTAGACATGGCCCTTGCCGCCGAACCCGCCGCCGACATCGAGCGCGATGACGCGCACCCGCGGCTCGGCCATATCGAGGACCAGCGCCGCCTCGCGCCGCAGCCAGTGCACGATCTGCGTCGACGACCAGATCGTCATCGCATCGGTGCGCCGATCGTAGGCGCCGACGACGCCGCGGCACTCCAGCGGCACCGCGGCATAGCGGTGGTGGTAGAAGCGGCGCTTCAGGCGGTGCGGCGCGGCGGCAAGCGCCGCGGCGGCATTGCCTTTGCCGACCGAAAACTGGCCGATCAGGTTGGTGCCGAAGCGGTCGTGGACGACCGGCGCATCCGGCAGCAGCGCCGCTTCGGGGTCGACCACCGCCGGCAGCTCGTCGAGGTCGAGCCTCACCTGCTCGGCAGCGTCCTCGGCCTCATAGCGGCTCTCGGCGACGACGATCGCCACCGCCTCGCCGACATGGCGGACCTTGTCGTGCGCCAGGAGCGGCTGGCGCGGGTTGAGAAAAGTGTGCTGGACGACCGTCGTCCATTTGGTCGGCAGCGAGATCTGCCCCTCGGGGACCGGCGGCAGCATCTGCAACAGGTCGGCGCCGTTGAGCGCCAGCGCGACGCCCGGCGCCGCCTTGGCGCGCGTCAGGTCGACATTGCGGATGCGCGCGTGGGCCACAGGGCTGCGCACAAAGACGGCATGCAGCATGCGCGGCAGCGCGAGGTCGGCGACGAACTGCCCCTCTCCGGTCAGCAGCCGCCGGTCCTCCCGCCGCCGCAACGACCGCCCGATATAAGGACGCGCCAGATCGCTCATCGACGAAGCGTA
>DASYUS010000188.1:0-4581 GCA_036000945.1 Allostellaceae bacterium | reverse complement strand
TGGCCGAGGCCAAGCGCCAGCTTTACGGCAGGGTCGGCATCGACCTGTTCGCCGGGCCGACCGAAGTTCTGGTCATCGCTGACGACAGCGCCGACGCCGAGATGTGCGCCACCGACCTCCTCGGCCAGGCCGAGCACGGGCCGACCTCGCCGGCGACGCTGCTGACGACATCGGAACAGCTGGCGCGCGAGGTGGTCCACGAGGTCGCCCGCCAGCTCCATGTGCTGCAGACCGCCGACGTCGCCGGCGTCGCGTGGCGCGACTACGGCGAGGTCATTCTCTGCGCCGACGACGAAGAGATGGCGTGGGAGGCCGACCGCATCGCCGCCGAGCATGTCGAGGTGTTGTGTAAGGAGCCGCGCTGGTGGCTCGACCGCCTGAAAAACTACGGCGCCCTCTTTCTCGGCCCGGAAACCAACGTCTCCTACGGCGACAAGGTGATCGGCACCAACCACACGCTGCCGACCAAGGGCGCGGCGCGCTACACCGGCGGCCTCTGGGTCGGCAAGTTTTTGAAGACCTGCACCTACCAGGAGATCAAGACCCCCGAGGCGAGCGCGATGATCGGCGCGTACTGCAGCCGCCTCTGTGCCATCGAGCGCTTCTGGGGCCACCAGGAACAAGCCGACCTTCGGGTGCGGCGGTACGGAGGCAAGAACGCCGCGGAATGATTTTACCGGACCACCCCGGCGCAGGCCGGGACCCATGCCGGGGATGGGCACCGGCCTTCGCCGGTGTGGGCTACGTTTTGGCTGCTACGGCAGAAAGAGCGCGGCGGAGCCTAATCCCGTCTTACCGGCCACTGTGCCGGCGCGTCGAACTGGCACCAAATCAGCTCGTCGTCGTCAAGGTTGCCGAATTCGGGCCAAACGAGCGCTTCGTCTTCGGCCCCTGCAATGGATTTGGACGCCTCCGCCCAACCTGAGCGCACGGCCACTGTCTCGGCTATTCCTCCGGCAGCCCGGCCTTGCGCAGCCCTTCGGCGACGCGGGTGGCAACTTCGGGCGAGAGGCCCTTCGGGGCGGCGTTCGGCGCAGTCTCCTGGATCACGCGAGTCCATGCCGGCGATCATAGCGCGAAGGGCTCCCGATCGAGCAGGAAACCTTGCGCGACGGTGCGGCGAGGACGATGTTTCGGCGATGATTATCGCCGAACGGGTGCTCTATCGCGACGGGATGGTGCTGGTGATCGACAAGCCGGCCGGCATTCCGGTGCATGGCGGGCCGGGCGGCGGGCCCAACCTCGAACACTGGTTTCCGCTGTTGCGCTTCGGCCTGCCCCGGCCGCCCGCACTGGCGCACCGGCTCGACCGCGACACCTCGGGCTGCCTCGTCGTCGGCCGCCACCCGAAGGCGTTGCGTCGGCTCGGTCGGCTGTTTGCCGAAGGCCTAGTCGAGAAGCTGTACTGGGCGATCGTCGCCGGCGTGCCGGCGGAAGCCGAAGGCCGCATCGACGCCCCGCTAGCAAAGCTGCCGCGCGGCACAGTCGGCTGGCACATGGTCGTTGACCCGGAAGGGCAGCGGGCGGTCACCGACTGGCGCGTGCTCGGCGCCGCCAACAGCCGCGCCTGGCTTGAACTTCGGCCGCGCACCGGGCGCACCCACCAGATTCGCGTGCATTGCGCTGTGCTCGGCTGCCCCGTAGTCGGCGATGTCACCTATGGCGGGCCGGGCGGCGCGCCGGTGCAGCTGCACGCCCGCTCGGTTGCGCTGCCGCTCTACCCGGGAAAGCCACCGGTCGTGGTGACCGCGCCGGTGCCCGGCCACATGTCGACGGCACTGACGGCGTTCGGTTACGCCGGCGACAGCGCGTTGCCGAGCGCCGTCGCGTGAACGAGCCGATCGCCGTGCGCCGACTGACGGCGGTCGATGCGCCACTTTTCCGGGAAGTTCGTCTGGAGGGGCTGCGGCGGGAACCGGACGCCTTCAGCAGCACGTTCGCGAACGAGAGCGGCGAGCCGTTGTCGTTCTTCGCCGACCGCTTGGCACGCGGCGCGGTGTTCGGGGCGTACCGTGGGGCCGAGCTGATCGGCGTCGCCGGATTTTACATCCAGGCGGGTCCGAAACACGGCCACAAGGGCACGCTTTGGGGCATGTACGTCCGCCCCGATGCGCGGCGCGGCGGCATCGGGCGTCTGCTCGTCGAGGCGGTGATCGCGCATGCATGCCGACGGGTCGAGATCATCCAGCTGACCGTGATCAGCGAGAATCGTGCGGCGCGCCGGCTCTACGCGAGCCTCGGCTTCGAGGAATATGGCATCGAGAAGCGTGCGGCCAAATACGAGGGCCGTTATCATGACGATGTGCTGATGGCGAAAATGCTCGCTGTGCCGCCGAGCGGAGACGCCGACCCATGATCCCGCGCTACAGCCGGCCGCAGATGGCGGCGATCTGGGAACCGGAGAACTATTTCCGCATCCAACTCGACGTCGAAATCTATGCCTGCGAGGCGCAGGAGGAGTTGGGCGTCATCCCGCGCGGTGTTGCCGCGGCGCTGCGCGATAAGGGCGCCTTCGAGGTCGAGCGCATCCGCGAGATCGAGCGCGAGGTCCACCACGAGACGATCGCGTTTCTGACCAACGTTGCCGAGCATGTCGGGCCCGAGGCGCGCTTCGTCCACCAGGGCATGACCTCGTCGGATGTGCTCGACACCTGCCTGGCGGTACAGCTGACGCAGGCGGCCGACATCCTCCTCTCCGATCTCGATGCAGTGCTGGCGGCGCTGAAGCGGCGCGCCGTCGAGCACAAATTGACGCCGATCGTCGCGCGCAGCCACGGCGTCCATGCCGAACCGAGCACCTTCGGCCTGAAGCTCGCCGGCCATTACGCCGAGTTCGCCCGCAATCGCGAGCGCCTCATCGCCGCCCGTCGCGAGGTGGCGACCTGCCAGATCTCCGGCGCGGTCGGCACCTTCGCCAACATCGACCCGCGCGTCGAAGCCCATGTCGCAAAAAAGCTTGGCCTCGTCCCCGAGCCGGTCTCGACCCAGATCATCCCGCGCGACCGGCATGCCGCGTTTTTCATGGCGCTGGCGCTGATCGCCGCCGCGATCGAGCGCTTCGCCACCGAGCTGCGGCATCTGCAGCGCACCGAGCTGCGCGAGGCCTCGGAGTATTTCGCCGAGGGTCAGAAGGGCTCGTCGGCGATGCCGCACAAGAAGAACCCGGTGCTGTCGGAAAACCTGACCGGGCTGTCGCGGGTGATACGGTCGGCGGTGATCCCGGCCCTTGAAAACGTCGTGACCTGGCACGAGCGCGACATCTCGCATTCCTCGGTCGAGCGTTTCATCGGCCCGGATACGACAATCACCCTCGACTTTGCACTCAACCGCCTCGCCGGTGTCATCGACAAGATGATCGTCGATCCAGAACGGATGCAGGCAAACCTCGGCTCGCTGGGCGGCCTTGTCGACTCGCAGCGCTTCCTCTTGGCCCTGACGCAGGCCGGGATGAGCCGCGAGGACGCCTATCGCCTGGTACAGCAGCACGCGATGGCCGCCTGGCGCGGCGAGGGAAGTTTCGCCGACCGGCTCAAGGCCGATCCGGAAATCGGCCGCTACCTCGGCGCCGAGGCAATCGACGCCTCGTTCGATACCGCCTATCATCTGAAGCACGTCGACACGATTTTCCGCCGTGTCTTTGGCGAATGAAGGCAACTTGCGTGCTTCGAGACGCGTCCTGCGGACGCTCCTCAGCATGACGGATTTTGGTTGATGGCAACTCCGGGCGATCGTCATCCTGAGGAGGCCGCGAAGCGGCCGTCTCGAAGGACGCACGGCCTTCGTCCAGCGGTTACGGGAGACAGATAATGGAAAGTTCGCTGCGCAGTTGGAACGGCCCCCGCATCCGCTATACGCCCCAGGATTCGCCCTATGAGGCGATCAGCGTCGACAAATTGACGCCGATCATCGGCGGCGAGGTGGGCGGCGTCGATCTGCGCGCGCCCTCCAACCGGCAGATGGACGAGATCCACCGTGCACTCGCCGAAAACCTGGTGATCTTCTTCCGCGACCAGCACCTCTCGCCGGAGCAGCACCTCGATTTCGGCCGCAAGTTCGGCGAGTTGCACATCCACCCGGCCGCCCCGGCCGAACCCGCCCACCCCGAGCTGATGATCATCCACACCGACAAGGATTCGCCACGCGCCAATGGCGAGGGCTGGCACTCCGACGTGTCGTGCGACCCCGAGCCGCCGATGGGTTCGATCCTTTATATCCGGGAATGCCCGCCGCGCGGCGGCGACACCCTCTTCGCCAACATGTACGCCGCCTACGACGCGCTCAGCGACCGCATGAAGACCTATCTCGACGGCCTGACGGCGCGGCACAACGGCGAGCATTACCGCGGCCAGTACGCCAATTACGGCGTCAAGGACAAGGAGAGCTACCCCTGGGCCGACCACCCGGTGGTGCGCACCCACCCGGTGACCGGCAGGAAGGCGCTCTACGTCAACCAGGGCTTCACCCGCTACATCAACGGCATCCCGCGCGACGAGAGCGACGGCATCCTGCGCTATTTGTTCGAGCACATGGCCAACCCGTTGTTCCAGTGCCGATTCCGCTGGCAACCGAACTCGATCGCGT
>DASYUS010000187.1:0-5955 GCA_036000945.1 Allostellaceae bacterium | reverse complement strand
GCCGACCTGGTGCGGCGCTGTCTCGTGCTGTTGGCCGACCACGAGCTCAACGCGTCGACCTTTGTCGCGCGCTGCGTCGCCTCGACCGGTGCGACGCCTTATGCCGTCGTTTCGGCGGCACTGAGCGCGCTGTCGGGGCGCCGGCACGGCGGCGCCTCGGCCCGTGCCGAAGCGCTGCTGCACGAGATCGGCCTGGACGGCGACCCGATGGCAATGATGGCGGCGCGGCTCGCCCGCGGCGACGGCCTGCCAGGACTGGGTCAGCCGCTCTACCCTGACGGTGACCCGCGCGCCGTCGCGATCGTCGAGGCGGTCACCGCGGCCCGGCCCGAAGCCGGCGCCCGTGTTGCCGCGATCGCCGTGGCGGCGATCCGCCTGACCGGCGAATACCCGAACGTCGATTTCGCGCTGGCCGCTGCGACGACGGCGCTCGGCCTGCCGCCGCGCAGCGCGCTCGGCCTTTTTCTGGTCGCCCGCACGGTCGGCTGGATCGCCCATGCGATCGAGCAGTATGACAGCGGTGTTTTGATCCGCCCGCGCGCCCGCTATACCGGCCGGCGTTCCCGCCCGGAGGAGACACACGCTTGACCGCTGCCTCTCCCGCTTCACCCACCGATTGGCCCGACGCCGTCTTTGCCGCGCTGAAGGCCGCCGAAATTCGCCAGATCGGCTACGTGCCGGATGCCGGGCATGCGCGGCTGATCGAGCGGGCCGAGGCCGATCCGGCGATCCGCGCGGTCGTGCTGACCAGTGAGGAGGAAGGGATCGGCCTCGCCGCCGGCGCCTGGCTCGGCGGCCAGCGCGGCGCGCTCCTGATGCAGTCGAGCGGGGTCGGCAACTGCATCAACATGCTGTCCTTGGTGAAATCCTGCCGCTTTCCGCTGGTGATGCTGGTGACGATGCGCGGCGAATGGGGCGAGTTCAACCCCTGGCAGGTGCCGATGGGCACCAAGGTGCAGGCCGCGCTCGAACTGATGGACGTGCTGGTCTACCGGGTGGAGCGGCCGGAGGAAGCCGGCGAAACCGTCACCGCTGCGCTCGACATCGCCTACAACGGCGGCCTCGTCGCCGCGGTCCTCCTGGCGCAGCGGCTGATCGGCGCCAAGCGGTGGGTAAAATGAGCGACGCACCGACCAACGACCCGCGGCTTGACCGCCGCGCCGCGATGCGCACGCTGCTGGCCGGGCGCGGCGACACGCTCGTCGTCACCGGCCTTGGCTCGACGACGTACGATGCGGCAAGCGTCGGCGACGATGCGCGCAATTTCTACCTCTGGGGTGCGATGGGCGCGGCGACGATGATCGGCCTCGGGCTGGCGCTGGCGCGGCCCGACCGGCGGGTGCTCGTCGTCACCGGCGACGGCGAGATGCTGATGGGCCTGAGCGCCCTGGCGACAATCGGCGTGCAGCGCCCGCCCAACCTCGCGATTGCCGTCTTCGACAACGGCCATTACGGCGAGACCGGCATGCAGCGGAGCCACACCAGCGCCGGCGTCAGCCTCTGCGGCGTCGCGCGCTCCTGCGGGATCGACGCGGTCTTCGACATCGCCGACATGGCGGCGCTAGGCGATTTCGCCGCCCGGCTGCCCGGCTTCGACCGCACCGCCTTTGCCCGAATTGCGATCCGCGCCGACGAGCCGCCGCGCATCCTGCCGTCGCGTGACGGCGTCTTTCTCAAGAACCGCTTTCGGCAGGCGCTCGGGGTGGAATAGGCCCCTGCTCCACCCTCGTTCATCGGCTGGCGGACCCACCGCATGGGGCGTATTGTATGGTGACGTCGCAGCTTGGCGACTGTCTTTTGCGGCGAGGTTGCCTATGGATCAGCACGCGCTCAGCTGGCCGAAAGAGGGCAATGCGCGGGTGCCCTACCGGGTGTTTGCCGACCCCGACATCTACCGCGCCGAGCACGAGCGCATCTTTCTCGGGGCGAGCTGGCAGTATCTGGCGCTGGCCGACGAGTTGCCGGAGCCGGGCGATTACAAGACGACCTTCCTCGGCGAGACGCCGATCATCGTGACGCGCGGCGACGACGGGCAGATCCATGCGATGGTCAACCGCTGCGCCCACCGCGGCAACCTCGTCTGCCTGAAAGACCGCGGCCACGCGAAGGACGGGCTGACCTGCGTCTACCATTCGTGGCGCTACGACCTGAACGGCGACCTCAAAAGCGTTGCGTTCCGCCGCGGCGTCGGCGGCAAGGGCGGCATGCCGGAGAGCTTCCGCCTCGAGGACCACGGCCTGAGGAAGCTGCGGACGGACCAGTTCGCCGGCCTTGTCTTCGGCACACTGTCGCCCGAGACCCCACCCCTCGCCGACTATATCGGCAACCTGATCGGCTCCCCTATCGGCCGCGTCATGCGCGGCAAGCCGACGATCCTCGGCACCACCTCGCAGATCCTCCACAACAACTGGAAGCTGTACGTCGAGAACGTCAAGGACTCCTACCATGCAACGCTGCTGCACACGTTCTTCACGACGTTCCGGGTCAGCCGGCTGACCACCAGCGGTGGCATCCTGGTCAGCGAAGGCGGCGGCAACCACACCAGTTATAACCGCAGCAAAAGCGAAACGATCGGCAGCGCAGGCAGCGACAAGCTCTACGCCGGCGTCCAATCGATGAAGGAAGGCCTGTCGCTCGCCGATCCGCGGCTGCTCGATGCAGTCGAGGAATTCGGCGACGACGTGACGATCCAGATCCTCAGCGTCTTTCCCAATTTCGTGCTGCAGCAGATCCACAATTCGGTGGCGGTGCGGGTGGTGCTGCCGAAAGGACCGGAAGAGACCGAGTTGCAGTGGATCTATCTCGGCTTCGAGGACGACGACGCGGCGATGACCGAGCGGCGGCTGCTGCAAAGCAACCTTGTCGGCCCGGCCGGCTACGTCTCGATGGAGGATGGCGCCGTCGGCAATTTCATCCAGCGCGCGATCAAGGGCGGCGAGGACGAGTGCTCGGTCCTCGAAATGGGCGGCATCGAACACACATCACAGGAGACGCGGACGACCGAAAGCTCGGTGCGCGGCTTCTGGCAGGCGTACCGCCAGGCGATGGGGCTGTAAGGGCCGGGCGGATGATCCTCGCCGAGATTGCCCGGCAGCTCGAACTCGAACGCCTCTACACCGACTATGCCGCCTGCCTCGATTCGGATGCGCTCGAGCATTGGCCGGAATTCTTCACCGAGGATTGCGCGTACCGCATCACGACCGCCGAGAATTACGAGGCGGGGCTGCCGTTGGGGCTGATCTACGCCACCTCGAAAAACATGCTGAAAGACCGGGTCACCGCGCTGCGCCAGGCCAACATCTACGAGCCGCAGCGCTACCGCCACCTGATCTCGGGCGTCCGCATCCAGCACGACGACATCGATGCGCTCGAAGTCAATGCCAATTTCCTCGTCGTGCGCACGATGCAGGACGGCGCGATGACTCTGTTCGCGGCCGGGCGCTATGTCGACCGGGTCGTGCACGGTGTTGCCGGCTGGCATTTCGCCGGCAAGATCGTCGTCCTCGACAGCCGGCGGATCGACACGCTGCTGGCGATCCCGCTCTGACACGATAGTCGCACAGACGAACTTGTCATTGCGAGGAGCGCAGCGACGAAGCAATCTCGTCGCGACGAGATCAGATCGGCACGGGATTGCTTCGCTCCGCTCGCAATGACAGGCAAAGCCTGACCAACGGCCGCCGCGGATCGTCGCGCATCGCACGAGCTTTCGGCTTCGCGATTGTTGCCGCCGCGGCTGTTCTGCTTTGCGGGATGCCGGCGCGGGCGGCCGGGGCGATCGTCGTCGCCTCGAAAATCGACACCGAAGGCGCGCTGCTCGGGCAGATGATCGCCGCGCTGCTCGAAGCAAGCGGCCTTGCGGTCGAGCGCAAGATACAGCTCGGGCCGACGAACATCGTGCGCGCCGCGCTCCTTGCCGGACAGATCGACATCTACCCCGAGTACACCGGCAACGGCGCCCTCTTCTTCCACCGCGAAAGCGACCCGGCGTGGAAGAACGCCGCGGCGGGATATGCCCTGGTGAAAGAGCTCGACCGGACGGAGAACCATCTCGTCTGGCTGACCCCGGCGCCGGCCAACAACACCTGGGTCATCGCCATCCGCAACGACCTGCCGGGGTTTCCCGCCGGCAAGTGCGTCGACGACCTCGCCGCCTATCTCAAGAAAGGCGGGCGTTTCAAGCTCGCCGCTTCGGCGGAATTCGTCGAGAGCCCGGCCGCGCTCCCGGCTTTCGAGGCAACCTACGGCTTTCATCTGACCTCCGGCCAGCTGTTGACGCTGTCGGGCGGCAACACCGCGGCGACCCTGCGGGCGGCGGCCGAGGGCATCTCCGGGGTCAACGCGGCGATGGCCTACGGCACCGACGGCGAGCTCAAGGCGCTCGGCCTCGCCGCGCTCTGCGACAGCAAGGGCGCGCAGGTGGTCTATGCCCCGGCCGCGGTGGTGCGCGAGGCGGTGCTGCAGCAGCACCCCGGGATCGCCGCGACGCTCGATCCGGTCTTCGCCTCGCTGACGCTGATCACCCTGCAGGAGCTGAACGCGCGGATCGCGGTCGGCGGTGAAGACGCTGGCGCCGTCGCCCGGGCCTATCTGAAGTCGAAGCAGTTCCTGCCGTGACGGCCACGGATCCATCGCTGCCGTTCGCACGGGTCGATACGCCGGGCGAGGCCCAGCCCCTCACCCCTCCCTCTCCCCGCACGCGGGGAGAGGAGGGATGCGACGCGGCCGTGCAACAGCGTTCCCTCTCCCCCGCTTGCGGGGAGAGGGACAGGGTGAGGGGCCCGTGGGGCATGGCTCAACATGTGTAGCGCGAGCGCCCGCCTCCCCCGGTTTCGGTTGCACAAGCGCGTCGTGCCGGTGCTGTTCGGGGCGGCGGTGCTGGCGGTGCTGACGACAGGATTTGTGACCGTTGCGCCGAACCGGCTGGTCTCGGGGCAGCCGGTCGGGCTGTTCGCCGCGACAGATGGCCGGCTCGCCGCCGCCATCGTCGTCATCGCGGCGGCCGTGCTCGCCGGCGCGGCGTCGCCGCCTGCCCGCGCCCGCCATCGGACATCGGCGGTCCTGGCGGCTCTGCTGCTGCTTCTCGCGCTCGCTGCGGCGGGGCAGGCAGCGACGGCACTCGGCGCCGGGCTGCCGCGGCTGGCGCGGATCTCGCTCGGTGCCGGGTTTTGGATCCTCGTCGGCGCGGCGGCGCTGGCGCTGGTCGATGCGCTGCAGCGCGCCGCTGCCGGCCCCGGCGAGCGGCTTGTGGTCGCCGCGGCGCTTGCCCTTGGGTTCGCATTGATGGCCCGGGCCGGGCTCTTCGACGCGCTGTCGCTCGCCCACGAATACCGCACGCGACACGATCAGTTTGCCGGGGCCGTGCTGCGCCACATCGTTCTGGTGGCGGCTGCGGTCGGACCGGCGGTGCTGCTCGGCTTTCCGCTCGGCGTCCTCGCGGCGCGCCGGCCGCCCCTGCAGGGGCCGCTCTTTGCGGTACTCAACCTCTTGCAAACGATCCCGTCGATCGCACTCTTCGGGTTGCTGATCGTGCCGCTATCGGCGCTTGCGGCGGCATGGCCGACCCTTGCGGCATGGGGGATCGGCGGGATCGGCCCGGCGCCGGCGATCGTCGCGCTGATCCTTTACGCGCTGTTGCCGGTCGCGCGGAACAGCCTCGCCGGCGTCGCCGGGGTCGATCCTGCGGTCGTCGATACGGCGCGCGGCATGGGGATGACCCGGCGCCAGCTGCTTTGGCGCGTCGAGCTGCCGCTGGCCGCACCGCTGCTCATCGCCGGGTTGCGCATCGTCACGGTTCAGGCCATCGGGCTCGCCGTCGTCGCCGCGCTGATCGGCGCCGGTGGGCTCGGGCACTTCGTCTTCGAGGGGCTTGGGCAATACGCCGCCGATCTGGTTCTGCTCGGCGCCCTGCCGGCGATCGGGCTGGCGCTCGCCGCCGATTTCCTGTTGCAGACG
>DASYUS010000186.1:0-6691 GCA_036000945.1 Allostellaceae bacterium | reverse complement strand
ATGTGCGGGTCGCTGTCGACAGCGACGGGAACATCCAGGGCTTCGGCAGCTGCGGCCGCAGCCGCGCCGGCGCGCCATTCGCCGGCGAGGTGTTCACCCTCTATGTCGCGCCCGACTGGCAGAACCAGGGGATCGGCCGGCTGCTCCTCATTGCGCTGTTCGAGCGGCTGGTCGCGCAGGGCTGCGCTTCGGCGATCATCTGGGTGCTGCGCGACAATCCCGGCCGCTTCTTCTACCAGCGGCTCGGCGGCCGCGAGGTCCAGCACAAGATGTTCGCCGTCGGCGGCAAGCGCATCGAGGCTGCCGGTTACGCGTGGCACGACCTGCCCCGCTATCTCGAAACCGCCGCCCGCGCCGAGGACCGCCCCGAGCCGTAACGGGTATCGCTACGGCGATCGCGCCGGCGCAGCGACCGGCTCGGAAGTCGCGGGTTTGCCCGCCGGCAGGCTGGCGCCTTCCTGCCAGCGCCCGGCTTTTTTGAGCGCATCGGCGACCTCGGGCGGCATGTATTTCTCGTCGTGCTTGGCGAGGACGCTGGTCGCGATGAAAACGCCGCCCGTACCCAGCCTGCCCTCGGCGACGACGCCCTGGCCTTCGCGAAACAGATCGGGCAGCGCGCCGTCGTAAATCACCGCGATGTCGGTCTTGCCGTCGGTAACGCGAAACCCGACGCCGCGGCCGTCGGCCTCGCGCTTGACGCTGTGCTCTTCGACCAGCCCGCCGATGCGGATGCGCCGCCCGGGGGCGATCTCCTTTTCCACCAGATCGCTCGGGCTGTAGAAAAAGACCAGATTGTCGCGGAACGCGACGAGGACCAGCGCGGTTGCGGCCCCGAGCAGGCCGAGCCCCAGCACAAGCGCGAGGAGCCGGCGCCGCTTGCGGCTCATTCCTCGCTTCCGGTCTGGCGCTGCAGCCGTGCCAGCGCCTCGCCGCTCAGCCGGTGCCGCCGCCAGGAAAACAGCGCGAGCCCCGCCAGCACCGCTGCGGTCAGCCCATAGGCCGACCACACGAAGGCGGCATAACCGCCCATCGCCAGCCAATCCCCGATTGCGCTCACAGCGCCGTCACCGCCAGGCCGGGCGGGCATTGGACATCGCCTGGTCCGGCTCGCCCGCCTCCGCCGCGGGGAAGCCATGGAGGCGCAGCACCCGCGCCTTCGTTTCGTTGAGCGCGGTACGCATGCGCAGCACGAGGAGCCAGGCGAACAACAGGGAAAACCCGAGCGCCATGACCAGCAGCGGCAACAGCATCGAAAGGTCGATCGCCGGTCGGCCGAGCCGCAGCACGCTCGCCGGCTGGTGCAGCGTGTTCCACCAATCGACCGAGAATTTGATGATCGGCAGGTTGACGATGCCGACCAGCGCCAGCAGCGAGCCGGCGCGCGCGCCGCGGCTCCTGTCGTCGAACGCGTTCACCAGCGCGATAAAGCCGAGATAGAGGAAGAACAGCACCAGCACCGAGGTCAGCCGCGCGTCCCACACCCACCAGGCGCCCCACATCGGCCGGCCCCACAAGGAGCCGGTCGCCAGGCAGATCAGCGTAAAGGCGGCGCCGATCGGCGCTGCCGCCTGCGCCGCGATTTCGGCGAGCGGATGGCGCCAAACCAGCGCCGCCGCGCTGGCGATCGCGATGAACAGGTAGACCGAGAGCGCCATCCACGCCGCCGGCACATGGATGAACATGATGCGGACGCTCTCGCCCTGCTGGTAGTCGGGCGGCGCGACGAGCAGCGACCAGACGAGGCCGACCGCCAGCATGCCCCCGGCCGAGGCGGCAAGCCACGGCAGGAACGCGCCGCTCATGCGCATGAAGCGCGCCGGGTTGGCGTAGCGGGTCAACATCGCGGCGCCTTTCTCGATCAGTCATGCCGATGTTAGCGCAACCCGGCGCCTACGTCAGCGCGGGGCACCGTCGCACCCGGTCGACTGCGGCTAATCGAGCGCCTGGCGCAGCGCCGCCGCGGCCGCCAGCGGCGCCAGCGGCAGGGCGAACAGCGTCACGGCGCCGAGCAGCAGCAGGTTGGCGCGGGCGCCCTCGGCGGCGAGGATCCCCTCGATGGCGCCGGCACCGAAGATCAGCGACGGCAGGTAGAGCGGCAGCACCAGGAGCGAGACGAGGATCCCCGGCCGCCTTGCGCCCAGGGTCAGCGCCGCGGCGATCGCGCCGAGGAGGCTCAAGGCCGGTGTCCCGATCAGGAGACCGAGCGTCAGGACCGGGATCGCCGCCGGGTCGAGGTCGACAAAGACGGCGAGGACCGGGCTGATCACGGTCAGCGGCAGACCGGTCGTGAGCCAATGCGCCGCGACCTTCGCGAGAACCGCGACTTCAAGCGGCGCCGGCGACAACGCGATCAGGTCGAGCCCGCCATCGGCGTAATCGGCGGCAAACAGCCGGTCGAGACTGACCACCGCAGCCAGCAGCGCCGCGACCCAGATGATCCCGGCGCCGATCCGCCCGAGCAGCGCCGGTTCCGGCCCGACCCCGAACGGGAACAGCAGCACCGCCAGGACGAAAAATCCGAGGACGAGGCCAACCTCGCCGCCCTGGCGCAGCGACAGCAGCAGGTCGCGGCGCAAGAGGCCGAGAAATGGCGCCGTCACCATAGATCCGCGAGCGCCGCATCGGCCGATGCGGCAAAATCGTCGAGCGCGATCGTGACCGCGGCGTCGAGCGCGATCGGCTGGTGGGTCGCGATCGCGACCCGCCCGTCGCCCGCGCGATGCTCGGCGATCAGCGCCATGAGCCGGGCTTCGCCCTCGCCGTCGAGCGCCGTCGTCGGTTCGTCGAGCAGCCAGACCGGCGCCGGGGCGGCGATCAGGCGGGCCAGCGCCAGCCGGCGCCGCTGCCCGGCCGACAGCCAGCGGCAGGGCCAGTCGGCGATCGCACCGAGCCCGAATTCGCCAAGGGCCGCCTCGATCTGCGGCGCCGCCGTGCCGCGCAGCGCCGACCAGAAGGCCAAGGTTTCGCGCGGGGTCAGCGCCGGCTTCGCCGCGTCGAGATGGCCGACGTAACTGACGAGCGCGCGGTAACCCGGCAGGTCGGCCATGACCGGCGCACCGTCCCACAAGAGGCGGCCCGAATGGGCCGGCAAGAGCGTTGCGAAGAGACGCAAGAGGCTCGATTTGCCGCTGCCGTTGCTGCCGGCTAGAACGAGCGCTCCGCCGGCCGGCAGCCGGCAATCGAGCCCGGCAAACACCAGCCGCTCACCACGCCGGCACGCAAGCCGCTCACCGACCAGCTCCCCCCATTGGCAAAGTCGCTCGGCAATCGGGCCCCACCCCCACTGTGTCGTCCCGGCGAAAGCCGGGACCCACTCGTCAACCGTGTCGAATGCCGATCGGTAGGTTCCGGCCTTCGCCGGGACGACACAGTTATAAAGCGGCAGGAGGCATACAGAACCTCGAAAGCGCTCCGCCGAACCCGGGCGGACAAAAAAGCGGCTCCGGTGGGGGAGTTCCGGAGCCGCACCGCATGCGGCCGAGGGGATCGGCCGGATCGGAGGTTTGGGGGACAAACCTGTAAGGACGAACCCTACGCATGCCATTTAGGCTGTGAAATGGGACATTGGTTTGAAGGAAATTGGGCGATTCGATGAAGATTTTGTTACCCGATCGGCCGACGGTCCTCGATGATTTTGCCGTCGTTCGGCAGGCTGCCTGGGGCTACGAGTGTAACAGCACAGCGCAGCTTGGTGACGGCCTGCACGGTCGCGGCAATAGCGGCCTCCGGCTCGCCGGCTTCCCCCATCTCAACCAGGAGCGTCATCTCGTCGGCGCTCGCCGGCCGCTCGATGACCAGCCGGGCGCGGATGATCGAAGCGTGCCGGCGGGCGATCTCGGTGATCTGCACCGGGTGGACGAACATGCCGCGCACCTTGGCGGTCTGGTCGGCACGGCCGAGCCAGCCGCGGATGCGGTCGTTGGTCCGGCCGCACGGACTGCGCCCGGGCAGGATCGCCGACAGATCGCCGGTCGCGAAGCGGATCAGCGGGTATTCCGGGGTCAAGGTGGTGACCACGACCTCGCCGACCTCGCCCGCCGCCACAGGCTCGCCGGTGCCGGGTTGCACCAGCTCGAGAATGATCCCTTCGTCGAGCACCATGCCCGGGCCCACCGAGCCGTCGGGAGCGAAGCTCTCATACGCGATGAGGCCGAGATCGGCGGTGCCGTAGCACTGCAAGGCGGCGACGCCGCGCGCCGCGAACTCGGCCCGCAGCACCGCCGGGAACGCCTCGGCGCCGACCAGCGCCTTTTTGAGCGAGCCGACATCGCTGCCCTGCTCGGCGGCGCGATCGAGGAGGATCTTGAGAAAGGACGGGGTACCGACATAGGCAACCGGCTTCAGAAAGGCGATCGCGTGCAGCTGTTGCTCGGTCTGGCCGGTGCCGGCGGCGACCACCGGGCAGCCGAGTGCCTGCGCGGCGCTCTCGACCATCGCCCCGGCCGGGGTCAGGTGATAGGAAAATGTGTTGTGCACGAGGTCGCCGGCGCGAACGCCGGCAGCATACAACGCCCGCGCCATGCGGAAAAAATCCGGGCGCCGCGCCTCCATTTCGTAGATCGGCCCGGGTGAGGCAAAGACCCGCACCGCGGCCGTGAGCGGCACGGCGGCAAACCCCCCGAACGGCGGGTTCTGCCGTTGCAACTCGATCAGATCGGATTTGCGGGTAAGCGGCAGCCCCGCCAGTGCTCGCCGGTCGGCGATATCCTCGGGCCGCACGGCCGCAAGGCGGTCGCGATAGGCCGGCGCCTTTTCCTTTGCCGCCGCGATGATCTGCGGCAGCGCCGCCATCAGCGCGGCCTCCCGCGCCGACGGGTCGCGCGTTTCCTGCGCGTCATAGAAGGATCGCTCCATCCGACCGCCTCCTTCCGCTCGATTCGGCATGGCGCGAGATTGCGCCGCCTCCGCTCCCGGCATCAAGTGTTGCATACCGCGGCGATTGCCCGGCGATGTCGGCGGCGCAGTGGCCTTGGATCCTCGCCACGCGATATTATTGGAAAGTGGTGCGGCGTTCGTTGCGCAACAACCTCGGGTTAGCTACCCTCCGGGTGCTCGTCGATTGGCCGCGCTTGGGGGCGGGGTGGCGGACTTTTCCAGGCATGTCGTCACTTTGCTGTCCAGGTTGCGGCGGTTTGGCGGTCTGCTGCCGCTGGTTTTTGTGCTGGTCGGCCTGCTCGGCGGCCCGGCATCGGCACAGAACCTCCCCGATGCCGAGCGCGCCAAGCTGCAAGCGCAAAAGGAACAGCTGTTTCAGCGCATGCTGCGCGATCCGGCCAACCTCGATGTCGCGTTCGCCTATGCCGATGTCTCGGCCAAGCTCGGCGACAACGAGGCGGCGGTATCGGCGCTCGAGCGCATGCTGCTGTTCAACCCGAAGCTGCCGCGCGTCGATCTCGAACTGGGCGCGCTCTATTTCCGTATGGGTTCCTTCGAGATCTCGCGCACCTATTTCGAGCGGGCGCTCGCTGCCAACCCCCCGGCCGACGCCAGGGCGCGGATCGACACCTATCTGGCGGAAATAACGCGGCTGAGCGCAACGCGGCGCTTCTCGGGCTATGTCTCGTTCGGCGTCCAGTATCAATCGAACGCCAACCTCGCCGGCTCGTCTTTGGTGTCGGGCATTCAGGTGGCCCCGGAATTCGTCAAGCGCAGCGACTTGAACATCTTCGGCGCCGGCTCGTTTCTTTACAGCTACGATCTGGGCACCCAGAGCCGTGACGCCCTGGAAGTCGTCGGCACCGGCTTTGCCAACCATTATGGTCACGTGACGCGGCTTGACCTCGGCCTCGTCGAGGCGACGGTCGGGCCGCGCTTCAACGTCAACGAGCCGGTCGATGGGGTGAAATCCGCCTCGCTCAAGCCGTATCTGATCGCCAACGACGTGACCCTCGGAGGCGACCAGTATTTCCACTCGCTGGGCGTCGGCGGCGAGGCGACTGCGTTGGTATCGCCGGATATCCGGGTCAAATCGGTCTTCGAATTTCGCCAGAAGAACTACAACGACGCGCCCGAACGCCCGCTGTCGCGCGCCTTCACCGGCAGCGACAAGATTTTCTCGCTCTTCGTCACCAAGCCGATCACCACGACGCCGTTCTCCGAGCTGACCCTGGAATTCGATTTTCTCGACCAGGACAACCGCCCGGTGCTCAACCGGGCGACCGGGCTTAGGCTCCCGTTCTTCTCCAACAACACTTTTGCCGGCGCGGCCGGCTACCGCATTCGCTATGACGACCCGACCGGGTATCTGCGGCATCCCTGGGAGACGACGTTCTATCTCGGCCACAGCTGGGCGTTCTACGCCGCGCCCGACCCGTGCTGTAACTCGGTCCGCCGTGAGCGGCACTGGCGTTTCGGCGTCACCCAAAACTTCGCCGTCACGTCGGACATTTCGCTGATCCTGCAACTGCAGCGCGATATCGTCTCCTCCCTGCCGCTCTATCATTACACCAGCAACAGCGTTCTCTTCGGGCCGCAATTTCGCTTCTAACAAATGATCGGCCGCCGCTGCGGGACATTGCGGCTGCGACGCAGCCGTCATTCGTCCCGGCGCGCCGGCGGTGACCTCGCCTGTCGGGCGGCGCCCTTGCGTTGCTCGCTGCCGGACCGTTCGGATTAAGAGGTTATTGATAAGATTAAGGTAGATTTTTATCCGTCGGGCAATCTGCAGGTCCGGCACCGAGGATATGGCGCG
>DASYUS010000185.1:0-5158 GCA_036000945.1 Allostellaceae bacterium | reverse complement strand
TCAGCCCAACGTTCGGCACAGAGCCCATCGTCTTCGGGTCGAAGGCGCCATGCGCCTTGCAGTCCTCGATGACGGCCTGGAACAGCGTCGCGTAGCAACGATCGGGGATCGCGGCGATCACCTCGTGCAGCTTGCCGTCAGGGCCCCACATCTGCCCGGATTCGCGGATCATCGCCGGCATCGACGCATCGACGATCACGTCGCTCGGCACGTGCAGATTGGTGATTCCCCGGTCGGAATTGACCATGGCCAGGCCGGGCCGCTTCGCGTAGGAGGCCTGAATATCGGCCTTGATCGCCGCCTTTTCCGCCTCCGGCAAATTCTCGATCCGGGTCAGCATGTCGGCCACGCCGTTGTCGGGATCAACGCCCAGGCGCGTCAGTGTGGCGCCGTGCTTCTCGAACACGTCGGCGAAGAACGCGGACACGCAATGACCGAAGATGATCGGATCGGAGATCTTCATCATCGTTGTCTTGACGTGCAGCGAGAACAGGACGTCGTCCTTCTTCGCGGCGTCGATCTGCGCGGCGAAGAAGGCGCGCAACGCCTTGCGGTTCATCACCGCCGCATCGATGATCTCACCGGCCTGAAGCGGCGTCTTCGCCTTCAGCACCGTGACCGCCCCCCCTTGGTCCGCTGGGCCGACCAGCTCGATACGGGCATTGGTCGGCGCCGCGATGGTCGTGGCGACCTCCGACCCGTAGAAATCGCCGCCCGACATGTACGCCACGCGCGTTTTCGACGCCTTGGTCCAGGCTCCCATTTTATGCGGATTGTTGCGCGCGTATTGCTTCACGGCGCCGGCGGCGCGGCGGTCGGAATTGCCCTCGCGCAGCACCGGGTTGACGGCGCTGCCGAGCACCTTGCCGTAGCGGGCGCGGATTTCCTTATCCGCCGGCGTCGCATCGCTGTCCGGGTAGTCCGGCACGTCGTAGCCCTTGCTCTGCAACTCCTTGATCGCAGCCTTCAGCTGCGGGACCGAGGCGGAGATGTTGGGCAGCTTGATGATGTTGGCCTCGGGGCGCATCGCGAGTTGGCCAAGTTCGGCGAGCTCATCGTTGATCTTTTGCGCTGGCGTCAGTTTGTCGGGGAAGTTGGCGATGATGCGGCCGGTCAGCGAAATGTCCTTCAGCTTCATCTTCACGCCGGCCGTGCCGACGAAGGCTTCGACGATCGGCAGCAGGGAAAACGTAGCAAGCGCAGGTGCTTCATCAACCTTGGTCCAAACGATTTCGAGACCTGACATGCTTGCGCCTCCGCTGCTTTCGTTTCGGCTGAGTTGAGGACGGGCGCGACCATAATGGCCGTGGCGCGCATAGGCAAGCCGACGGCGGTGACCCATGGGGTCTATCGGGGTGGCCGCAGAGGTGCGGCGGCAGTCTGTTCGGCCAAGCCGGACCACAGGTTATTAACAGCGCCGGCACAGCCCCTTAAAAGGGCACCACATGCCGGCAAAATGAGTATTTTGTAACCAGATGTTACCTGGCGGTTACGAAATGAAACCAATCTCTCGACTGTAAAATTATAATTTTCAATGATTTATAATAAATCGCCTATTTCATAGGCAAATCCTTGGTTGGCGCGAAAGTACGTGCTCTAGGCGGCCAAAAGCGAGGGTTTTCCACAAACTTGTCCACCGCATCCGTGGATAGCAGAAGTTTCGGCGCAGATTTTCAAGATACCTCAAAGTCTTGTGAAGCGAGCGCGCGGTCATAGCAACTCGGAGCGGGGGACCCCACCCGGTTGGGTATGTTCCAATGCGCTCATCAATTCGGCAACGCCGGCCACGATGTTCAATAATCGCGGCACCGGCGGCGCGACAAAGCCATGCATGACGAGATGATCGAATAAGTGGCGCAGCGGCTGCCAATAACCGGCGACATCGACCAGGAAGACCGGCTTGTCGTGCAGCCCGAGATGGCGCCAGGTGATGATCTCGAAGGTCTCGTCGAGGGTGCCGATGCCGCCCGGCAGCACCGCGAAGGCATCCGCCCGCTCGGCCATCAGCCGCTTGCGGTCGTGCATGCCGGTCGTGACGACGAGCTCGCCGGCCCCGGGATGCGCCAGCTCGGCGTCGCGCAGCGCCGCCGGGATGATGCCGACGACCCGGCCGCCGGCCGCCAGCGTTGCATCGGCGAGCACTCCCATCAGGCCGACCCGCCCGCCGCCGTAAACCAGCTCGATACCGGCCTCGGCGAGCGATTGCCCAAGCTCCGCCGCGGCAGCACGGTAGCGCGGGTCGCGCCCCACGGCCGAACCGCAATAGACGCACAGTCGGCTTATCTGCGGCATCAAACCTCCGGGGGTCGTCCGGCGTCCCTCTTCGGCCGATCCGGCGGCGATTGCAAGCGGGCGTGGCGCGGCATAGACTCCCGTAGACGCAGGGAAGCGGAGCGGCAGGTATCGATGCGGCGCATCGTTTGGGCGGGATCGGGAACAGCGGCGCTGCTGATCGCCATCACCGTCTTCGTTGCCTGGCGCCTCGCGGCGCCGCCGACCGAACCGGCGCCGCATCCCGTTCTGGCGACTCGCTCGCAGCCGGCGGCTGAGGCCGCCGGGGCGCCGGCCGCGCCGGCGCGAGCGCCGAGCTTCGATATCGTCACGGTCGATCAGCACCGCCAGGCGGTGATTGCCGGCCGCGCCATGCCGGGTGATCGGGTTCGCGTGCTCGACGGCGGCATGCCGCTCGGCGAGGTGACCGCCGATTCGCGCGGCGAGTGGGTGCTGGTGCCGACGGCGCCGATCAAGCCCGGAAACCGCCAGCTGACGCTCGAGGCGACCGGGCCCGACGGCGCACCGGTTCGCCGCTCCAACGAGGTCGTGGCGCTGTCGGTGGTGCGCCCCACCGCCGCCGGAGGCGGCGCGCCGTCGGCCGTCGCCGTGCTGCTCCCGGGCGACGCGAACCAGCCGGCCCGGGTGCTGCAGGAACCGGCCTGGGCATCGAAAGTCGAGAACCTGTTGTCGGTGGATACGGCCACCTACGGCGCCGGCGCCGAGCAACGGCTGGTGCTCTCTGGACGGGCGGTGCCGAGCGCTCGGGTCAAGGTTTATGCCGGCGACCGGCTGCTCGGCACAGTCACCGCCGACGCCACCGGGCGATGGTCGCTCGCCTCGTCGCAGCTGCTGCCTGAGGGCGGCTTCCAGCTGTGGCTCGAGCAACTCGACGCCGACGGGACCGTCGCCAGCCGCGTCGGGGCGCCGTTCGAGCCGCCCGCCGCCAAGGCCGCCGTGGCGGCGTTGGCGGCAGGCGGCACCTATGTCGTGCAGAGTGGCAACAGCCTGTGGCTGATCGCCCGCCAGTTCTACGGCCAAGGCATCAGCTACACCGCAATCTACTCGGCCAACCGCGACCAGATCCGCAACCCCGACCTGATCTACCCGGGTCAGCAACTCAAGGTGCCGAAATCCTAGTCGGGATTTCGATCGAGTTGGCTCAACACCTCACCGCATTCCAGCGTTCCGCGCTCAGCGCTTGCCGGCGAAGACGCCGGAGGCGAGATAGGCCGGGCCGGCCGTCGTCTGGACCGCAAAACTGCCGCCGGTTTCCGCCGCCATCGGGCCATAGAAGGTGCCGTTGATCGAGCCCCTGACGCCGGGCGAATTAACGCTTGCGCTGTAATTGGCGCCGGCAAGCGGCGCGCTGCCGCTCGCCGCGAAGCTGCGGCCGTCGAAATTGTTGATTGCGAAGCTGCCGGTCTGCGTCCCGAAATTGTAGGTGCCGGTAAAGCCGCCGGCGGCGAGGTAGCTCGCGCCGTTGTTGTAGACCGAGCCGGTCGCAGCGCCGTTGTAGGTTCCCGTCACGCCCTGGCCCGCCAGCGTGTTCAGGTCGCCGAGCGGGGTGGCGACGCCGGCGACCCAGGTGTTGATGTGGCCGCGATCGATGCGCGATGCCGGCGTGTCGCTCGACGTGACCTGCAGATCGCCGCCCCAATAGCCCCATTGCAGATACTGGCATTGGCAATAGGACGCCCCGCTCGGCAGCAGCGAATTCGGCATCCCGGCGGCGCCGGCGCTGACGAAGTAGCCCTTGCTGTTCGGCGAGACGGTCGGGTTTTCGAGGGCGGCGAAGGTCTTGTTGTCGACAAAGGCCTGCGACCCGGCACCGGTCAGGCCGCCGTATTGCATGGTCAGCGTGTCGATGGCGCCCCCGGCGGGCGACTGCGCGGTGCCGATGAGGTTGGCCTGGACGCGGTTGGTCGCCGCGTCGGTGGCGACCAGGGTGCCGCCGGTGACGATGTAGGGCGAGGGTTGCGCCGTGGTGTACATCAGCCCGCCGAAATTGCCGCTGAGAGCCTGCGTCGTCCGGCTCGTGCCGACCCCGGCCGGCACGGCCTGTGGCAGCACCGGCTGGGCGAAACCGTAAGTCGTCCCCGAACCGGACAGCATCGTTTCGGCGGCCGGCGCGGTCTGGTTGACGACAAACCCGGAAATCGCGTCGCCGCCATAAAGGCTGTTGCCGGCGCCGTCGACCGTCGAGCCGACGGCCGCGCCGAGGCTCACCGGCGTGCTGTTTGCCGAGAGCCGCGAGGAGCCGCGCAGCCCCCCGCTGACGACCGGCTTGCCGTTGCTCTGGGAGCCGATCGTGCCGGCGGTGACCGCGATCGCGGATTTCTGGTTGGCGCCCTGCCCAACGACGGCGAGGCTGGCTTGCAGCACCCGCGCGGCCGAATTCGTGCTGGTGTCGCCGATCGGCGTCGTCGGCGGGGCGACGACATAGAGCGGCGACACCGAGGCGTTCGGCAGGTTGCCGCCGGCCTGCGGGCGAATAAACGGGATGTTGGATTGCAGCGCGGCGTCGGGCTGGACGCTGAAGGCGAAGGTCCGCGTGCTGCCGGTCTGCTGCAGGGCGGTCGCGTTGACCGGCGTGCCGCCAAAGATGAAGAGACGCTCGGTCGGCTGGCCGGTCGGCGCGATATTCGCATAGAAGAACGTGTTGTCGGCATTGAGGAAGCTGGTGCCGGTGATGCTGCCGAAATTGCTCGAGGTCCCTTGAAAGCGTGCCGAGCCCGGCACCAGCGGAAAAGTGACCGTGCCGAGAGCGCCGACCGATGCGGTAAAGACGCCCTGTTGCGGCGCGCCCTGCGGGAATGTCAGCGTGCCGCTCGAATAGGGGCTGTCGCCGCTCGCGCTCTGATCGACAAAGCCGCGCGCCGTGCCG
>DASYUS010000184.1:0-3174 GCA_036000945.1 Allostellaceae bacterium | reverse complement strand
TCCCAACACCACGGTGAAGAACGCCTTCCTGATCGCGCTCCGCAGCACGATCAAGTTTTAGAACCATATCCGTTCGCGTCGGATCACTCTTTCGTCATTCCCGCGAAAGCGGGAATCCAGAGCAAACGCTGTGCTGCCGGTCGCTGGACCCCCGCTTTCGCGGGGGCGACGACGAAAATGATCGGATCTGATCGGACGCCGCTTTAGCTTAAGAGGCGACCGCCGGCTCCTTACGCACCAACTCGGCGAGGTCGGCTTCGTCGAGGGTTTCGTGTTCGAGGAGGAGGCGGGCGCCCTTTTCGAGCGCGTCGCGCTGCGCCCGCAGGAGGACCACCGTGCGGCGGAAGGCCTCCTCGACGATCGCCTTGACCGCGGCGTCGATGTCGCGGGCGGTGGCTTCGCTGTAGCTGCGCTCGAGATAGGTCATCGGCGGCTGCTCGCTGCCGAGAAAGCTGTGCGAGGTCTTCTCGTAGACAACCATGCCGAGTTCGTCGGTCATGCCGTAGCGGGTGACGATGCTGCGCGCGATGTCGCTGACCTTGACGAGGTCGTCGGCGGCGCCGGTCGACAATTCGCCGAAGACGATGTGCTCGGCCGCCCTGCCGCCGAGCAGTACGGCCATCTTGTTTTCCAGCTCCTGGCGGGTCATGAGGAAGCGGTCCTCGGTCGGCCGCTGGATCGTGTAGCCGAGCGAGCCGATGCCGCGCGGGATGATCGACACCTTGTGGACCTTGTCGCTGCCGGGCAGCGACAGGGCGACCAGCGCGTGCCCCATCTCGTGATGGGCGACGACCTCGCGCTCATGCGGGTTGAGGAGGCGGTTCTTTTTTTCGAGGCCGGCGACGATGCGCTCCATCGCCCCGGTGAAATCATCGAGCGTCACCGCCTCGCCGCCGCGCCGCGTCGCCAGGAGCGCTGCTTCATTGACCAGATTGGCCAGATCGGCTCCGGTGAAGCCCGGAGTCAGCGCCGCCACGGTTTCGAGGTCGACCTGGGCTTCCATGTGGATTTTCCGGCTGTGGACCTCCAGGATCTGCACGCGCCCCACCTTGTCGGGCCGATCGACCAGCACCTGGCGGTCGAAACGCCCGGCGCGCAACAACGCCGGGTCGAGGATCTCGGGGCGGTTGGTCGCCGCCAGGAGGACCATGCCGCTGCCCGTGTCGAAACCGTCGAGCTCGGACAAGAGCTGGTTGAGCGTCTGCTCCTTCTCGTCATGCCCGCCGCCGCCAGGATAGGCGCCGCGGGCGCGGCCGAGCGCGTCGAGTTCGTCGATGAAGATGATGCAGGGCGCCTTCTGGCGCGCCTGCTCGAAGAGGTCGCGTACCCTGGCCGCGCCGACACCGACAAACATCTCGACGAATTCCGAGCCGTTGATCGAGAAGAACGGGACATTGGCTTCGCCGGCGACCGCGCGCGCCAACAGCGTCTTCCCGGTTCCCGGCGGGCCGACCAGCAGCACCCCCTTCGGCACCCGCCCGCCGAGCCGGCCATAGCGCGCCGGGTCCTTGAGAAAGGCGACGATCTCCTGCAATTCGGCTTTCGCCTCGTCGACCCCGGCGACGTCGGCGAACGTCGTCTTGGTGTCGGTCTCGACATAGACCTTGGCCTTGCTGCGGCCGACCGACATCAGCCCGCCGAACCCCTGCTGGTTGGCAAAGCGCCGGTAGATGAACATCCACACGCCGGCGAACAGCGCGATCGGCACCACCCACGACAATAGATCGCGCAAGAACGTGCTCTCGATCGCCCCGGCAAATCTTACATTATACTTGGTAAGCTCCTGGGCTATCTCGGAGTCGACGCGGGTGGTGATAAAATCGGTGCGGCCTTTCGGATCAGGGACCTTGAATTTTCCCTGGATGTAATTGCCGCTGACGCGGACCTCGGCGATCTTGTCCGCCTTCAATTCATCCTGGAACTCGCTGTAGGGGATCTGCGCGATCTGTGTATAGGAGGCAAAGACCGCCTGGATCACCATCACTGCGGCAAACGCGGCGACCCAATACCAGGTGTGATACTGCGTCTGTTTTTTCATCGGCATCGGGCACCCCCGCCGCGGCACGGATAGGCGCTTAGGTGGTGCATGCCGCACCGGCGATCAACGCCGGTCGCGATCCGCCTCGTCATAGCCGCGCCGGCTGCTGATGAAGACGAGCGCCATCAGCCCGATGCCGAGCGCCAGGGTAACGAGCCCGCCGAGTACTATCGCGATCCAGCCGGCGGCGCTGATCTCGGCATCGCCGGCCTGGGTCCAGAGATTGGCAACGGCCGCCAGCACCGCCGCGACGACCGCCGCGCCAAGCGCCACCGCAATCCACATCGACCAACGCTTTCCACCGATCACAACCACGACCTCGCGCATCTCGGCGGCGGCGGACCGGCGATTGCCGCTTACACGGCGGCGCCGGGCATGGCACAGTGGCCGCACCGAGGCTTGGCGAAACGGAGACTTTAATGCCGACTGAAAGCAAGCATCCCGAAACCATCGTGCTGCATGCCGGCTACCGCAGCGACCCGGCGACCAACGCCGTCGCCGTGCCGATCTACCAGACGACGAGCTACCAGTTCCGCAACACCGAGCATGCGGCCAATCTGTTCGGGCTGAAGGAACTCGGCAACATCTACACCCGCATCATGAACCCGACCAACGACGTCTTGGAGCAGCGGGTTGCCCAGCTCGAAGGCGGGGTGGCGGCGCTGGCGCTGGGTTCCGGGCAGGCGGCCTCGATGTTCGCGGTCAACAACATCGCCCAGGCCGGCGACAATTTTGTCGCCTCGACCGATCTCTACGGCGGCACCTGGAACCTGTTCCTGCACACGATGCAGCGGACGCTCGGGATCGAGGTGCGGTTTGTCGACCCGGCCGACCCCGAGAATTTCCGCCGCGCCACAGACGCCAAGACTCGCTGCTACTATGCCGAGACGCTGCCCAACCCGAAGCTCGAAGTCTTCCCGATTGGCGAGGTCGCCAGGATCGGCCGCGAGCTCGGCGTGCCGCTGATCATGGACAACACCGCCTCGCCGGTGATCTGCCGACCGCTCGACGACGGCGCCGCGATCGTCATGCATTCGACGACGAAATATATCGGCGGCCACGGCACTTCGATCGGCGGCATCGTCGTCGACGGCGGCAATTTCGACTGGGAAAAGCACGCCGACCGCTTTCCGCTG
>DASYUS010000183.1:0-8992 GCA_036000945.1 Allostellaceae bacterium | reverse complement strand
CCAGCACGGTCGGCGCAAACGCCGCCGCGGCGACGGCCGCTAGCTGCGCGAGGGCGTTGACGTCGTCGGAGGGCGCGTCGCGGCCCGGGCGGTGGCGGATTTCGTGATCGACGACGAGCAGCCCATAGGGCTCGCCGCCCGGCATGCCGAATTCGTTCTCGTAGATTTTCTGGAACAGCTGGCTCTGGTCGAACTCGACGGCGCGCTCGAGATCGCGGCACAGTTCGGCCCAGGATAGGTTGAGCACTTTCAGCCGGGCGCGTCCGACCGGGTCGAGGCCGCCGGCGAGCCAGGCGAGACCGCGCCAGCGTCCCTCGAATTGGCGCAGGCGCGGGTGGTGCAGGACCGCGTCGAGCTGCGCGCCGATCAGCGTGTCGATTGCCGCGATGTCGCGGTCGATCGCGGCGCGGCAGGCATCGAGGTCGGCGGCGAGACGCGCCGCCCGCGCCGGCCCGAACCATGCGGCGAGCGCCGCGGCGGGCGGGAGGTAGGCCAGTGCAGCGGTGCGCTCGGCGGCTTCCGGGTAGCGGTGGCCGAAAAAAATCCCCGCCAGGATGTCGTCGCGCAGCGCCGGTGGGGCGGTTTCGGTGGGCGATGGTTCCCGGACGGTGGTGGCGAGTTCACTCACCCAAGCCTCGCCTGCCCCCAATGACCCGTCGCGCTACGCCGGCTGCGGGATGCGGGCAACCAGGCGCATGCTCGTTGTCAGCTCCTCCATCTGCAGCCACGGCCGCAGATAGGCGATCGCGTTGTACGAGCCGGGGCGGCCCGGGATCTCGCGCACCTCGACCTTTGCCTCGCGCAGCGGGAAGCGGGCCTTCATCTCCTGGCCGGCGCTCTCGTTCGAGTTGACGTAGTTCTGGATCCACCGGTTGAGCCAGCGCTCGACGTCCGGTGCTTCCATGAAGCTGCCGATCTTGTCGCGCGCCATCACCTTGAGATAATGGGCGAACCGGCTGGTCGCCATCAGATACGGCAGGCGCGCCGAAATGGCGGCGTTGGCGGTCGCCTCGGGCCGGTCGTATTTCTTCGGCTTTTGCGTGCTCTGCGCGCCGAAGAACACCGCGTAGTCGGTGTTCTTGTAATGGCACAGCGGCAGGAAACCGAGGTTGGACAATTCGAACTCGCGCCGGTCGGTGATGCCGATCTCGGTCGGGCATTTGGCGTCGAGGTCGCCGTCGTCCGAGGTGAACACGTGGAACGGCAGGTTCTCGACCTTGCCGCCGCCCTCGGCGCCGCGGATCGCGACGCAAAAGCCGGTCTGCGCGAAGGCTTCGGTCAGCCGCGTCCCCATCACATAGGCCGCGTTCATCCAGCAATAATGCTCGTGATCCATCGACCGCGCCGCGCCGGCGGCATCGTAGGGCGCCTCCTCGTAGGCAAACTCGTCGATCGGCTTGGTTGCCGCGCCGTAGGGCAGCCGCGCCACGGTGCGCGGCAGGACGAGATTGACAAAACGCGAATCCTCGCTGTCGCGGAAGCTGCGCCATTTGGCGTATTCGATCGTGTCGAAGATCTTGGCGAGATCGCGCGGCCGCGACAATTCGGTCCAGCTCTGGAAACCGAACATGCCGGCGCCGGCCGCCGAGATGAACGGCGCAAACGCGCCGGCCGCGACGTTCGACAAGAGGCGCAAATCCTCCATGTCGTCCGGGTGGCTGGTCCATTCGTAATCGCCGATCAGCGCGCCGTACGGCTCGCCGCCGGGGGTGCCGAACTCGTTCTCGTAGATCTGCTTGAACAGCTGGCTCTGGTCGAACTCGACCGCGCGGGTCAGGTCGCGGTGCAGTTCGCGCTTCGGCAGGTTGAGGACGCGCAGCTTCAGGCTGGTGCCGGTCTCGCTGTTCATCACGAGATAGTTCAGCCCGCGCCAGCTGCCTTCGAGGTGCAGAAAGCGCGGGTGGTGCATGACCTCGTTGAGCTGCGCCGACAGCTTGGCGTCGATCACGGCGATCGCCTTGTCGATCGTGCGCGGCAGGTTGCGGTCGAAGGTGATCGTGCCGACCAGCGCCTGCTCGACCAGCGCCTTGACGAGGTCCTGGGCTCGGTCGGGCTCGGTCTGCTTGGTCGCGGCAACGACCTGTTCGAGCAATCCGCCAGCGACGACGGTTTCTGCGGCGGCCGGTGCGGCGGCGGGGGATAGATCGGACATGGCTCAGCCCTCCCGTTTGTCGAGCCCGAGTTCGCCCGATAGAGATTTCAGTTCGCTCTCGTTTTTCAGGATCTGCTCAAGCAGGCTTTCGAGCTGCTCCGAGCGGTCCACCTTGCTCATCAGGTCGCGCAGCTTGTTGCGCGTCTCGAGCAGGGCCCTGAGCGCCGGCACCTGATCGGCAACGCGGCCCGGCTCGAAGTCTTCGATCGAGTTGAACTTCAGCGCCACCGCCATCTCGCTGCCGTCGTCGGCCAGCTTGTTGGGCACCCTGATGTTCAGCCCGGGGGTCATCCGCGCCATCACTTCGTTAAAATTGTCGCGGTCGATCTGGATGAATTTGCGCTCGGACAAGGGGCGCAGCGGCTCGGTCGGATCGCCCGAGAAATCCCCCATGATGCCCATCACAAAGGGCAACTCGCGCAGGATCTCGGCGCCTTCGGTTTCGACTTCGTAAGTAATGTGCACGCGCGGCTTGCGGACCCGCTTCAGCTTCTCGTGGATGCTCTCGGCCATAAGAAGGCCTCCCCAACTTAACAGATTTGCTTAATCCTATACGAAAGCGGACGAAATCCGAAGCGGAATAAGCTTCATTTTTAAGGAACCGCGGCTACTCCGGCGGCGGCGGGCGGATGCCGAGGCTGGTCAGGATCTGGTCGCGCAGGCCGGTGTCGGGGACGATCTCGGCCAACAGGTCGGGCCAGCTCATCCGCGCCCGCCGCACCGCTTCCTGCAGCGTGTAGGAGAGCGGCGACAAGGGCTCGGTGCGGCGGAAGAAATCAGCGATCGCGGCCAGGCTGCGCAGCGCCTCCTCGCGCGAGGCCAGCGTACCGGCGCTGGCGGCGGCCGACACCTCCGGCGCCGCCGCCCCAGACCCCGCTGTTGCCCCCGCTCCCGCGGCCGGCTCCGGGGTCGCCGCGGCCGGAGCGGCTCCGTCGGGCGAGGCAAAGCGGGCGGCGACCGTCGTGATCCGGTCGAGGATCTCGCGCACCCGGCTGGTCGGCGGCGCATCGGCGCCGGCGCGGCTGTCGAGCCCCTCGCCGAGTTCCCGCCACGCGTCCGCGGCCGCGGCCGCTTGGTCGCGCAGCGCCGCGAAATGCGCCGTGCCGGCGGCGCGCGCCTCGTTCTCTACGGTATCGAACGGCACAACTCCGGCATCGATGCGCTGCTGGCGTCGCTCCGCATCGACAATGGCGGCGAGATCGCTCGATTGCTCGAATTGCCAGAACTGCATCGTCGCGCCGTCCGGTCGCTGGAACAGTGGCAGTTTGCGCAGCGGCTGGCTCAACGTGCCCTCGCCGGACTGGCCGTTGAGGCCGGACACCGGACCGACGCGGGTGGCGATCCCGTCTTCATCGGGTAGTGGAAAGAGGTCATCCCAGAAACCGTCGACGAGACCGTTCATCAAGCGCACGCCGGCGATGAAACCGGTGAGCCCATCGCTGCGCAGCAGCGCCTCGGTGAGCCACGCGGCGATCTCAAGATCCTTGCTGCGCGCGGCGATCGCTTCGAGGGCTAGGTCGCGAACGGTGCGCCATTGCGGCGGCACGGCGGTCGCCTCAGGGTCGGACTCCATCGCACGCTCGGCGGCGCGCGCCTCGGCGCGGGCGTCGCGCAGGCGGTAGTACAGCGACTGCGGCGACGAGTCGTTGCGCAGATCCGCGCCGGCCGGCACCTCGCCCGGCACCGGGGCCAGCAGCGCAGCCAGATCAAAACCTTCCGGGAACTCGTCCATCGGCCCGCGCCCCTGTCGAATGTCCCCACCGGAGCCGAATGCTGCGTTCCCGAGCGCGCGCTGGCAAGAGCCGAGGCAAATGCCCCGAAACGGCGCCGGGAATTTATTTTTGCATCGATCGCGAGGCCGCAGACTCGCTCATCGGCGGAAATGCTCCGGGACGCCCGGCTCGGAGAGGCTCAGTTCGAAATCATAGAATTGCTGGATCTCGATCCCGAAACCGTAATCGCAGACAAAGCTGTTGGCAGGCGGCGCCAGGGCCGGCTGGACGACCGGCGCCGGCGGCGGAAACTTTGCCGAATCCAGGAGGCCGAGGCGCAGGCGCAGGCGCCTGATGACGCCGCTCTGCCCCGGGTCCGGTTCGCCGGGTTCGGAATACGCCGCATAGCGCTTCACCGGGAGCGGCACCGCCGCACGGCCGGTGTAGGTTTGTCCGGGGCGCAGCCGTTCGAGATAGGGCAGTTCCGGCGCCTCCACCTTCATCCCCGGCGGAATCGCCGCGAGGTACTTGCCGATAATGGCCTCGCCGGGCTCGCCCGGAACGACATAGACAAGCGTTGGATCGGGCGTCTGCGATCCGTCGAGGCCGATGCGGAACAATGTCGTGAATAAATAGATATCGGTCATGGCGTTGTTTGTGAACTTGTATTCGACGACGATGCTGGCCGCCGTCAGCGCAATGATCGCAGCAGTCAGCATGTCATTATTCCCGATTTGTCGAGGCTGCAGCGAAATTTCATCACGCCAACCATCGCGCCCGATGGTCTCTATCACGGTTAATAGAACGGACGCTGCTGTTCGGCGCCGAAGATGCTGACCCCGGGTTTGTTGAAGTCGTTGCGGATCTTGTTCTCGGTGTAGGGGTTGCCGGCATAGGGGCCGAGGCCGACGGCCTGCTGTTCATAGCCGGGGGCATTGCGGACGACGCCGTCGGCGCCGGTGTAATTGCTGTTCTGCCCGTCGCTGGTGCCGCGGGCATCGGTCTCGGAATGGACCAGCTCGTGCCCCAGTCCGACCGCTGGATCGCGCGTCTGCCAGGCCGCCGGTCCGGTCGAGACCGTGTTCGGGTTCCAGCTGACGACCGAGTTCGAACCGGGTCCGGCCGCCCCGGTGATCGGGTTGCGCAAACCGTTGGCGAAGTTGGCGGCGTTTTCGCTGTTGCCGCCGCCGGTTTGCTGGATCGAGACGGTCTTGCCGCTGCTGTCGATGCTTTGCAGCAGCCCGAGCCCGGTCGGGGTGATGGCGAGCCGGCTGAGCGCGCCGAGCGCCTGCTGGCGGAACTGCGGGGTGCCGTTGATCGAGATCGCCCCGGTGCCGTCGGCGATCTTCTGCATCATCGCGGCCGCCGCCGGGTTGGTCATCGCCGGATCGCCGATGATGACGGTCGGCCAGCCGACAATGATCTTGCCGCCGTGGGCGCACTGGTCGCCAATGCGGGCGGCGAACAGGCCGCCGACGAGGACCGACATCGCACCCTGCACGATGACGTCGATCGGCCCGACGCAGATCAGCTTGTCGGTGATCCGCGCCTGCGGCAGGAACCCGGTCAGCACGGTCGGCTCGCAGGGCGGGATGATCGGCCCACCGACATGCGGCACCACGCCTGTCACCATCGGACAGATGTGCATGTCGGTGATCCTAGCGGCGGGCGGCATGCATGCCTCCGGACGGGCTCATCACGCGGGCATCCTGGGAAACGCATCGGTACGGCGGAAGAGCTGCAGAGCGGTCGTCGGAAAGCGCTGGGTGGCGAGCCGCGCGCTCTTTACCGGATCGGCCGTCAGGATCTGGAGCAGATCGGACCCCTCGGCCGAGGGGCGGGCAACGAGTTCGCCGGTATCGGCGAGCCAGAAGCCGATCGTGAGGACGACACCCTTGATGTCGACGATCTCGTATTGCCGCAGCGTCAGATCGGGGAAATAGGGGCTCGTTTCGGCGAGCGGCAGAGCGACCTCGATCCGCCCCTCGAGCGTGGCCCCGGCCGGCAGGCGGCGGGCCAGCGGCACGACCGGCACGGCGATCCGCCGGTCGGCCGGCAAGGGCGGTGCGAACTTGCCGATAATCGCATCGCCGGTGTCACCGGCCATGACTACCGCCGCCGTCTCGCTCGCCGCTGCGCCGCCGGCCGGCAGCGCATGCATCGCATAGACCTCGCCCGGCCCCTCGTTCGCCAGCCGGTAGGGAAAGACCAGCGTATTGCCGGCTTTCGAGGGCTGGCAGGTCAGCCGCAGCGCGCCGCTCGCCGGCAACTCGCTCATGAGCGCACCAACCGGACGCCCCAATCGGCGAGCGTCGGATTGCTCTTGCCGGCGGCGTTGGCGTTGGCCTGCTCGATCATCGTGAAGAGGATATCGGTGCGGCTCGGCAAGGCAAGATCGTCCCCGTCCGCCCAGTCCGCCGGATCGTACACGATCGTGCTGCCGCAGCCGGTCCCGGTGCCTTGGATCGTGCGGCCGTCTGCCGACCTGACCGCCGCCTGCGGCGTGATTGCCGCGGCGAGATCGTCCGGGATCGTCCAGGCGTTTGCCGGATCGGTCGGCGGTGCCGGCTGCCTGATCAGCACCGGATGGCCGATCGCGTCGCCGCGACGCAACGCCTCCTCGCCGGCCGGCGAATGGGCGAGGCGGCCGAGATCGTCGACGACCGCCGCGACATAAGCCATGTCGCTGTCGTCCGGTGCGGCGATCCTGACCCGGCCGACCCCGATCGCGAAGCTGCCGTCGTCGTCGCGGAACACCCGGGCGGCTTCGCCGGGACGGGCGGTATAGGCGGGTCGAATGCTTTGTGCCATCGCTGGCTGTCTCAGTCGGGCGGTGTCAGGGTGTCGCCGGGATCGGCCGCGGTCGGGTCCTGGGGCTTGGGGACATTCGGATCGATCGGCGGCAGGGGCGGCGGCCCGCCGGAGTTGATCAGCACCATCGGCGAGGTGATGGCGATCGCCGCCGGGGTGATGACGATCGAGCTGCCGCCGACGGTCAAGGTGATGTTGGTCGTGGCGTTGAGCACGATGACACCGGCAATCCCGTTGGCGTCAAGCGTCGCCTGGCCGCCGACGCTGGTGCTCCAGTTGCCGCCAACCGCGTGGTCGGCGTTTTTGACGACCTTGTTCTGGTCGTTCTGCTCGATGAGGGTGATCCGGTTGCCTGAGTCGGTTGGGTGTGCGGCGTCCCCGACGTGCAGGTGGTAGTCCTTGAAGACATGGGCGATGTAGTCGCCGACGATGCCGCCCGGTGCGGGGTTCGTCCACTTGCCGCCGACCGTCATGTGGCGGTCGTTGTGGATCGACTCGTAGCGCTTGTGGAACGCGGTTATGTCGAGCCGGTGCTGAGAGCGGATCAGGTACTGCTCGTGGTCGCGCTTGTCGCTGAAGCGCAAGAGGTGGAAGCGCGCCGGCAGCGGATTGCCGCTGCCGTCGGTAGTCGGGATGCTCCAGGTCTTGATCCCGCTGAGCAAGAGGTCGAATTTCTGCGTGGCCGGCAGTGCCGACAGCTTGTCGATCGTGGTGTCCTTGACGCTGTTGTCCGGGAACGGCAGGTTTGTCGTGCCCTTATCGGCGTTGTAAAGGCGGCCGGTGATGACCGGCCGCTCCGGGTCGCCATCGAGAAAATCGATTAGCACCTCCTGGCCGATCCGCGGCAGAAACTGCATGCCATAATGGCGACCGGCCCAATCCTCGACGACCCGCACCCAGCCGGTGTTCTCACCGACCCTGGTGGGCTTGTCGCTCTGGGCAAACGGGAAAACCGGCGGGATCTTGCTGCCGCCCTCGGGCGGACCCGGATCCCACGGAAAGCGGACCCGGACCCGGCCGATCGCATCGCAGAAGATGTCGTGCTCTTTTGTGTCGACCCCCTTTGGGCCGATCACCACGGCGGTATGCGGGCCGCGCGCCGTCGGCCGGCCCCATAGCGGCAATGTCATGTCGGGAGGCGGATCGAGCGGCACGGCGATGATGCCGACGGCGAAGGTCGTCATGTTCTGGCGCCCCTTGACGGCGCCTTCGAAGTCGAGACCGCTGATCACCCCGCCGAACGGGCCGGGCAACACCCCGCCGAGCGCGCCGGCCGCCGTATTCAGGGCGCCGGCGACACCACTCCCGGCCGCGGTGTCCGGCAGATCGCCGTAAACCGGGTTGACCGCGGGGTAGATCCGGGATCGCGCCGTCACCGTGGCCCACACCGACGCCTTGTATACCGCATTGTCCGAGTCGTCGGTCGCGTCCTGCAGTGAGGCGATGGTCTTCAGCAGCGCATTGATGACGTCGCTCGCCACCGGGGTATTGCCGGCCAGATTGATATAAGTATAATCGTTTCCGGTAACTGCCAGCGACTCAATCACGAATTTCTTGTCTACGATGTCGGCGAATGGCGTCGTTTCATTATTGTTTGCATCGAAACCGTTCGGTTTGTTGATGTGGAATGAATGGCCGGTGACAAACGTGTTGTTCCGGGTGATCGCCGAAAGCAGCAGGACGTCCGACTCGTTCTCCGCCGTGGCGACGGTGGCGCGCTCGTCGGCGTCCTTGTCGGAAAATACCGGCTCGGCGAACCGCGTCACGCCGCTGAACTTGGTTTGCGCCGGCGGGCCGCCCTCGTTTTTCAGCAGGTCGAAGGCGGGGTCGACGGTGCCGGTTTTGTAAAACGGGTTGGTCGGGTTGAGATAGCTGAACGCGCCGATGGCGACGCGCCGCTCCGGCGGGCGGAAATGGCGCACGACCTTGGCGAGCTGCCTGTCGTCGGGATCGGCATCATCTTGAAAGCCCGCGGGAATACCAAGAATCGGAATATGACCGCGAAGGGTGGTCTTGATATCCACATCGAAACTGCCGGCCTGCGGCGGCTGCTTGTCGGAGCCGGGCTTCAGGAACATCGTTTCGTTGAGGACGAGATTGCCGCCCGTCGCCGAATGCCCGAAGAAATACCAGATCCCAAACCGCGCCATCAGCCGCGACATGAAATCGTAAGTGCTTTCCCCGTATTGGACACAGTAGTCGATAACCGGAAATTGCTGATTTTTCAGGGCAGAGGTGTCGATCAGCAGATGCGGGAAGGTTTTTTTCGCTTCGTCTTGGATCGCGTCGAGGATTTCGACGATTGTCTTCTCTTCGA
>DASYUS010000182.1:0-1536 GCA_036000945.1 Allostellaceae bacterium | reverse complement strand
CGGCGTCGGCACCGACGGCGGTGGGTCGAGCCGCATCCCGGCGGCGTGCTGCGGGGTCGTCGGCTTCAAGCAGACGCTCGGCCTGGTGCCGCACGATTTGACGCCGGACGGGTTCGGCAACCAGTCGCACATCACGCCGATCACCCGCACCGTGATGGATGCCGCCTTGATGCTTCAGTCGATGGCCGGGCCCGACCGCTGCGACCCGCATTCGCTCGGCCTGTCGGTCCCCGATTTTGTCGGCGCGGCGCGGCAGGGCGGCGATCTCAAGGGCGTGCGGATCGCCTGGCGGCCATTGCTCGGCAACCGCGTGCTCGCCGCCGAGGTGCGCGAGGCCTGCGAGCGGGCCCTCGCCGTCTTTGCCGATTTGGGCGCTGTCGTCGAGCCGGGACCGGATGATTTCGCCGGCACCGAGCCGATCTGGCTGGTGCTGACGCAATCGTTCTGGAACGCCCGTTTCCGGCAATACGTGCCAGAGTTCGGCGAAGAGATGAGCGAGACGCTGCTGCGCCAGATGGACAACGGCGCGAGCCTCGACGCCGTCGCGCTGCAAGAGGCGATGTTCGCGCGCACCCGCGTCTTTCGCGAGGTTCAGGCCTGGTTCGACGACTGCGACATCGTCGCGACGCCGACCCTGTCGCGCACCGCGCTCGCGATCGACCACGATTTCTTTGCGCCGATCGAGATCGACGGGGTGCCGGCCGATACCGTGCGCAAGGCCTGGTATCCCTACACCCTGCCGTTCAACCTGTCGGGCAACCCGGCGGTGACACTGACGTGCGGTTGGGGCGCGGGCGGGCTGCCGATCGGTTTGCAGCTGATCGGCCCGCATCTCGGCGACGCGCGCCTGTTGTACGCCGCCGCACTGTTCGAGGCGGCGCGGCCCTGGGCCGACCGCCGGCCGAGTGTGCCGGGCCTCTGAAGGGCATTGCGCAATGGCAATCCTGTTTCGTTCGACCCCGGCCGCGACGGCGCGCTGGCGCCCGTTGCTCGGCGCGCTCCTGCCGCAGCACAAGATCCGCTTCTGGCCGGAGATCGGCGACCGGGCGGCGATCGAGTATGCGCTGGTCTGGCAACCCGAGCCGGGCCTGCTCGCCTCGCTGCCGAACCTCAGGCTGATCGTCGGGCTCGGCGCCGGGATCGACCATCTGCTGCGCGACCCCGCGCTGCCGAGGGGCGTGCCGATCGTCCGCCTCGTCGATCCCTACATGACCGAAGCGATGAGCGAATACGTCGCGCTCTCGGTGCTGCGCCTGCATCGCCAGGACCTCGACTACCTGGCGCAGCAGCGCGCCGCCCGCTGGGAGGAGCGCGAGCAGAAGAATGCCGCGGAGCGTCCGATCGGCATCCTCGGCTTCGGCACGCTCGGCCAGGATGCCGGCCGGAAGCTGAAAGCGCTCGGCTTTCCGGTCGCCGGCTGGAGCCGTGGCGCGAAGGAAGTCGCCGGGTTCTCGACCCACGCCGGGCCGGCCGGGCTCGACGCCATTCTCGCCCAGAGCGAGATCCTTGTCTGCCTGCTGCCGTTGACGCCGGAGA
>DASYUS010000181.1:0-2962 GCA_036000945.1 Allostellaceae bacterium | reverse complement strand
GTCGCGGCCTCAGCGACGGCAGCGCCGGCCTCGGCCAGCGCGTCCGGCGAGACGATCGACGAACGCAGCTCGTCGCGCTGTTTTCCCGCCTCATTACGTCTCGCCTGAAGCCGGGTCCGGCGCTCGGCGAGATCGCGGCGCTGGCGATCGAGTGCGCCGCGCCGCGCTTCGCCGGCGGCGCAGGCTTCGGTCATCTGCTGCAGGCCGGTTTCGGCGGTGGCGAGGTCGGCGCCGGCGGCAGCGAGCCGCGATACCGCCTCGACGCGAGCCGATTCGCCCGTGCCGCCGGCGCGCTCCAGCGCCTGCCGTTCGTCGGCGAGGCGGGCTAGCGCAGAGTCGGCATCGGCGAGGTGCTCGCCCTCGCGGGCGAAATCGGCGGCGAGCTGCGCACCGCGGCGCTCGGCTTCGGCGCGCGCCGCGACGATGCGGCCAAGCTCGGCTTCGAGCGCCTCGCGGGCATGGCTGAAGCGCTGTACGGCCGCCGCCGCCCCGGCCTGCGCGAGGCGCAGCGGCGGCAGTGCCGTCTCGGCGGCGGCGCGGCTCCGCTCATGCGCCAGGGCCGCCGCGGTCGCGTCGGCCAGCTCGCGCTCGCCGGCGCGCAATTCGGCGGCGAAGGCTTCGGCTTCGGCCGCGGCGGTGCGCCAGCGGGCGTCGAGCAGCTGCGCCTCGCTGCGCCGAATCTGCTCGCCGAGCCGGCGGTAGCGGGCGGCCTGCCGCGCCTGTTTCTTCAGCGTCTCGAGCTGCGCCGCGAGGGTCGCGACGACATCTGCGAGGCGGGCGAGATTGTCTTCGGCGGCCGCCAGTTTGAGTTCGGCCTCGTGGCGCCGCGCCTGCAGCCCGGCGGTGCCGGCGGCCTCGTCGAGCAGCAGGCGGCGCTCGGTGGGCTTCGCCGCGACCAGCGCGCCGATTCGCCCCTGCCCGACGAGCGCCCCGGAATGCGCCCCGGTCGCCGCGTCGGCGAACAACAGCTGGACGTCGTGGGCGCGCGCCTCGCGGCCGTTGATGCGGTAAGCGGAGCCGGCACCGCGGCCGATTCGCCGTGCTACCTCGATCGTCGCGCTCTCGTTGTAGGCAAAGGGCGCATCGCGCGCGCTGTTGTCGAGCGTCAGCACGACTTCGGCGAGGTTGCGCGCAGCGCGGCTGCCCGATCCGGCGAAGATGACATCGTCCATCTCGCCGCCGCGCAGCCGCCGGGCGGAGGCTTCGCCCATCACCCAACGCAACGCCTCAACGAGGTTGGATTTGCCGCAGCCGTTTGGTCCGACGATGCCGGTGAGGCCTGGCTGGATCGCCAGCTCGGTCGGCTCGACAAACGATTTGAAGCCGGCGAGGCGCAGCCGCTCTACCTGCATCGTCGGTCCGTCATGCTGTGCTGGCCGGCAGGCGGGGCGTCATGATTTGTCGGCCAGGCCCGACAACAGCTGCTCGAACGCTTCGACGGTCGGCGCCCCCTCGAATTTCTTGCCGTTGATGAAAAAGGTCGGCGTTGAGTTGACGCCGAGCTGGGTTGCCGCGGTGAGGCGACTTTGTGCGACTTGGTCTTCCAGCTTCTTGTCGGCGAGGCAGGTGTCGAACTGCTGGCCCTTGACGCCGAGGATGGCGGCGACGCCCTTCAGCTTGGCCTGCCAACCGCGCTCGACCGCCCATTCGCTCTGCGCCCGGAAAAACCCATCGACAACCGTGTAGAAGCGGTCGGGCGGGGCGCAGCGTGCCACCATCGCTGCGCGCAGCGCGGGCTCGTCGAGTGGGAAGTCGCGCAGGACCAGCTTGGCTTTCCCGCTGTCGATCCATTTTTCTTTCAGCTTCGGCAGGACCTCGCCCGCGAAATGGGCGCAATGCGGGCAGGTCAGCGAGGCGTATTCGATGATCGTGATCGACGCGTCGGGCTTGCCGAACACCCGATCGTCCTTGGTCGGCGCCAGCGCGCCATCGCCGGGATTGGTCGGCTGCGCAGCCGCCGGGTGGGCCCAGGCGACCGCCAACCCGACCAGCGCTGCAAACCAGATTTCCCGCATGGCAACCTTCCCGCTACCAGATGTTGATGTTAGCCGCTTCGCTGAAGCGGCGCAATCACCGCCGACCCGGCTACTCGCGGTGCCGCGCGCGGGCCAGCACAAGCTGCCCGAGTCGGGTGAGGGCGGCGCGCAGCTCGGGGTCGGCGATGCCGGCGAGCCGGGCATCGAGGGCTGTCGCCTCCGCAGTGCTCAGCGCTGCCGCCGGCGGCGGCTCGGGCGCGGCCGCGAGCGGCAGCGGCCCCTGGATGAGAACGAGCCGGGCGACCGCCTGATGTCCGAAAAACAGGTTGATGCGTTCGATCACCAGCGGGGCGCGGTGCTGCAAGTCGAGCGCGATGCGCGAGGCGACGTGCAGCTTCAATGCCCCGTCACGGCCGAGCGAAACGGGCCACGTCATGGCGGCGAGTTCGTTGCCGACGATCGCCGCCCATTCCGCCTTGAGCCGGCCGAGGACGCCGCCGCGGCCGGCAACAATCGGCCCGGCGACGCGAGCGGCAGCGATGCCGGCCGGGCGCATCCTGCCTTGGCGCGCGGCGGGGCGGTGCTCGCCTTCACGCGAGGCGCCCGCTAGTCTCGTGATTCGCCGATCCGTCCGCTCGCCTGTCATGCCGTCGCCCGCACCATCGTCATCCCGTCCCGACGCCGCCGCACTCCTCGCCTGGTACGACCGCGAGCGCCGCGATCTGCCGTGGCGTGCGCCCCCGGGGCGGCGCCCCGACCCCTACCGTGTGTGGCTCAGCGAGATCATGCTGCAGCAAACCACGGTGGCGACGGTCGCCCCCTATTTTGACCGATTCGTGGCGCGCTGGCCCGACATTCGCGGGCTGGCCGCGGCCTCGCTCGACGAGGTGCTGCACCTGTGGCAGGGGCTCGGCTATTACGCCCGTGCCCGCAACCTGCATGTCTGCGCCCGTGCCGTCGTCGCGCGCCATGGCGCGCGTTTTCCG
>DASYUS010000180.1:0-6330 GCA_036000945.1 Allostellaceae bacterium | reverse complement strand
TCCCAGTCGTCGTCGACAAAAAGGGCCCGCTCGAATACCGCGCCTGGCGGCCCGGCGAGCCGCTCGTCGACGGCGTCTGGAACATCCCGGTGCCGGAGCGGCGCGAGATCGTGACGCCGGCGGTCGTCCTCGCCCCACTCGTCGGCTTCGACGCGGCCTGCTATCGCCTGGGTTATGGCGGCGGCTATTTTGACCGCACGCTGGCGGCACTGTCGCCGCGCCCGTCACAGCGCCCGTGGGCGATCGGGGTCGGCTTCGCGGTGCAGCAACTGGCGACGATCTACCCGCAGCCGTTCGACGTGCCGATGGACCTGATCGTCACCGAGGCCGGAGTGCGCCGCCGCTAACGCTGCCGCCGGGAAGCGCTATGCGCCGCCCTCGCGGGCGATGCGGGCGGCCGAGCGTGGCCGTCCGCGGCGCGGGCGCGCCGCCGGGCTCGCCGCCGCCCGTGCCGGCGCGCTCTGGCGGCCGCCGCGGCCGAGCCCCAATTCCTTGGCCAGCGTCGAGCGCTGCTCGGAGTACATTGGCGCGGTCAGCGGGTGATCGCTCGGCAGGCCCCAGCGCTTCAGATACAGCTCCGCGGTCAGGCCGTGGCGGGTGCTGAGGTGCCGGCGCAGCATCTTGCCCTTCCATCCGCATTCGAGGCACACCACCGCATCGCGCTGCACCGAGCGCCGCAGCGGCACTGCCGGGGTCAAGACGCCCTGCGGTTCGGCCGGGCTGCCGAGGCCTCCGAGCGCGCGATGCACCGAGCCGATCAAATCGGGTATCTGCTCGGGCGAAACATTGTGGTGCGACACATAGCTGGCAATGATCTTGGTGACGAGTTGAGGATATGCCCCCGGATATTTTACGTCCCCGGCCATTTTTCACCCCCCTTTCAGACTTGGCAAGTCTAGCACAGTATGCGGCCAAAAGTACAAGGCAACATTTGCCGCGCCTGGCGCTGCCGAGAATTGTGCAAGAAATAGCCGGCGGCGCTCGCCCCGCCCCTTATGGCGCGGTCAATCGATATTAGACAGCGGGCGGCCGCAAGATCCGCCGATCGATCGCGTGACCGTTGCACAGCGTAGGGTGGGTTGAGCGCAGCGAAACGCATCAAAGGTTTCGCAAGAAGCCGCGATCGGTGATGGGTTTCGCGCTGCTCAACGCATCCTACAAGCTACGAGCTGGGTTGATGATTTGCTGCAGGCGGTGGTCGACGACAGCGGGCGCCCCGCCAGTTCTCTACTTCGTCCACACCGACCAGCTCGGCACGCCGCAGAAGATCATCAACTGGGAGGCGTGTTTGAATTTTTCGGCAACCTCGCGTATGGCCCCGCCGCCGCACCGGTCAGCCGAGGATGGCGCGGCGGCGTTCGAGGCTGTTCGCCGGCCATACCTCGCGGGCGCTATAATAGGCCTCGAATGCGGGAACGCCGTCGGGCAGCACGATCCACGGCTGTTTCGAGCGCGTGTAGATATGCACGTCGGGCGCCAGGGCGCGCGGCTCGTCGAGCGTGCCGACGCGGACGAAGCGCAACGCCGCCAGCCCGCCATATTCGCTCCACACCGCGGTCTGACACGACGGGCAGCGGAAGATCTGGTGCGGCCGGCCGCTGTCGGTCGGCATCGCGTACGGCGCCGGCACGCCGGACAACAGCTCCACGCGGTCGGTCTCGATCAGCGCGTTGAGCGCAAAGGCGGTGCCGGTCTGCCGCTGACAATCCCGGCAGTGGCAGCAATGCACGAACATCGGCGCGGATTTGAGCCGATAGCGCACCGCGCCGCAGGCGCAGCCGCCCGAGAGATTGCTCGGCAGATCGTCGCTCATCGGACACTCTTGGTCGCAGGGTCACGCCGCCGGTCACGCGGAACCGGGCATGCTCGACGGGTCGCGGGCTGCGTGTCGGACGGCATGAATGATGATTTCACTCTCTGTGGCCTCGTAGAAAATCAAATATGGGTAGGGCGTCGTCATCATCCGGCGGATTGATGGATCATCCGTGGAACGGCCGATGTTGGGATGCAGCAGCAGCAGATTGATGACCGCCTGAATGCGAGCCTGCACTCGGCGCGCACCTTGCGGCGAGCGGGCCGCGATGTAATCGAGGATCGCGCTGAGGTCGGCAAGGGCTGGGCGGGTATAGCGAAGCTTCACAGGCCGTGTTTGTCCCAAACCGCTCGCACCTCTTCGTCGGTCGCGAATTCGTCGCGCGCCGCGGCGGCTTTCGAGGCGGCAACGGCGGCCTGCTCTGCGGAGGTCAGCGGCACCGGCGCTTCATCGTCGGCTCCGGCCAGACGAAGAACAATTCGCGCGATGTCGTCCTGCGCGGCCGGAGGAAGGCCGCGAGCAGCTTCGAGTGCGCGATCGAGAAGTTTTGTCATTGCGTGAAATACCTATCTACGCCGCCAGGCGGTGCTGGCGGATCAGGGAAAGGATTTCGGCGGCGGCGGCGGGGATGTTGGTGCCGGGGCCGAAAATCGCGCTGACCCCGGCTTTTTTGAGGAAATCATAGTCGCGGTTGGGGATGACGCCGCCGCAGACGACGAGGATGTCGCCGGCGCCTTCCTCTTTCAGGGCCGCGATCAATGCCGGCACAAGCGTCTTGTGTCCGGCCGCCTGGCTCGACACGCCGACGATGTGCACGTCGTTCTCGATCGCCTGGCGGGCGGCCTCTTCCGGGGTCTGGAACAGGGGGCCGATATCGACATCGAAACCGATATCGGCAAACGCGGTGGCGATCACCCGGGCGCCGCGGTCGTGGCCGTCCTGGCCGAGCTTGGCGACGAGCATGCGCGGCCGCCGGCCTTCCTCGCGCGCAAAAACCTCGCTCTCGCGCTGGATCCGGCGGAAGCCCTCGTCGCCCTGGTATTGCCCGCCGTAGATGCCGACGACCGACTGCGTCGCGGCGCGATGGCGGGTGAACACCGCTTCGAGCGCGTCGGAGATTTCGCCGACCGTGGCGCGCGCCCGGCTCGCCTCGATCGAGAGGGCGAGGAGGTTGCCGTCGCCCTTCTGCGCTGCCACCGTCAAGGCCGCCAGCGCCGCTTTGCAGCGCGCCGCGTCGCGGCTGCGCCGCACCCGGTCGAGCCGGGCGATCTGGGCGGCGCGGACGGCAGCGTTGTCGACATCGAGGATGTCGACCGTTGCATCGTCGGCTGACTGGTATTTGTTGACCCCGACGATGATTTCCTCGCCCCGGTCAATCGCCGCCTGGCGGCGCGCCGCCGCTTCCTCGATGCGCAGCTTCGGCATGCCGCTTTCGACCGCCCGGGTCATGCCACCGAGCGCCTCGACCTCGTCGATCAGCGCCATCGCCGCCGCGGCGATCGAATGGGTCAGGCTCTCGACGTAATAGCTGCCGCCCAGCGGATCGACGACATGCGGGATGCCGGTCTCCTCGGCGAGGATCAGCTGGGTGTTGCGGGCGATCTTGGCCGAGGCAGGGGTCGGCAGGGCGAGCGCCTCGTCGAACGAGTTGGTGTGCAGCGATTGGGTCCCGCCGAGCACGGCGGCCAGCGCTTCGATCGTCGTGCGGATGATGTTGTTGTGCGGGTCCTGCGCGGTGAGGCTGACGCCCGAAGTCTGGCAATGCGTCCTGAGCGCGAAGCTCGCCGGGTCGCCGGGGGAAAACTGCTGCATGAGGCGCGCCCAGAGGAGGCGCGCGGCGCGCAGCTTGGCGATCTCCATGAAGAAGTTCATGCCGATGCCGAAGAAGAACGACAGGCGCGGCGCGAACTCGTCGATCTTAAGCCCGCGCGACAATGCCGCCCGCACGTATTCGAGCCCGTCGGCGAGCGTAAAGGCCAGTTCCTGAACGCTCGTCGCCCCGGCCTCCTCCATGTGGTAGCCGGAGATCGAGATCGAGTTGAACCTTGGCATGTGCCGGGCGGTGTATTCGATGATGTCGGCGACGATCCGCATCGAGGGCAGGGGCGGGTAGATGTAGGTGTTGCGGACCATGAACTCCTTGAGGATGTCGTTCTGGATCGTGCCCTGGAGCTTCTCCTGCGGCACGCCCTGCTCCTCGGCGGCGACGATGAACCCGGCGAGCACCGGCAAGACCGCGCCGTTCATCGTCATCGACACGCTCATCCGGTCCAACGGGATGCCGTCGAACAGGATCTTCATGTCCTCGACCGAGTCGATCGCGACGCCGGCCTTGCCGACATCGCCCTCGACGCGCGGATGGTCGCTGTCGTAGCCGCGGTGGGTCGCTAGGTCGAAGGCGATCGACAGCCCCATCTGCCCCGCCTTCAAATTGTCGCGGTAGAAGCGGTTCGACTCTTCGGCTGTTGAAAACCCGGAATACTGGCGGATCGTCCACGGCCGGTTGGCGTACATCGTGGCGCGCGGGCCGCGCAGATAGGGCGCGACGCCGGGCAACGCCGCACGCCACGGAAACCCGGCCGCCTCAATCGCCTCGAGATCGGCCGCGGTGTACAGCGGCTTCACCGCGATGCCTTCGGGGGTCGCCCAGTCAAGGCCGGCGAGCGGCCTGCCTTTCAGCTCCGTCGCGGCAAGTGCGGCCCACCCTTCGGTGTCGGGCGTCTTCCTGCCTGCCATGGTGCCCTCCGGCATTGCCTACCGCGATTATATGGAAGCGGCGCTCGTGAGGTCCAATCGACCCGGGCGAAGCACATGCCGCAACACGATCGCCGCGGTCAGCAGCAATACCGCGCCGGCCTGGTGTGCCGCGGCGAGCGCGATCGGCACGACGAGGAGCAGCGTCAAAACCCCGAGCGCGAATTGCAGGGCTGCCGCGGCAAGGAGGGCGTGCAACGCGAGGCGCGCCGGGCGCGGCAGGGCTGCGCGTTGTCCCGCCGCCCACATGATCAGCGCCGCCGCGATCGTCGCCGTCGCCAAGAGGCGGTGGTCGAACTGCACCGCCCCGACATTCTCGAACCAGTTCAGCACAAACGGCTGCAGTTGCGCGTAGCCGGCCGGGACGAGGCTGCCGTCCATCAGCGGGAACGTGTTGTAGGTGAGACCGGCCTTTAGCCCGGCAACAAAGCCGCCGGCGAGGATCGTCAACGCGATGAGGACGAGGAGCGCTTCGGCGGCGCGCCGCCACCAAAAAAATACCCCCTCTCCCCCACCGGGGGAGAGCGCTGGGGCGAGGGGGCGAGCAGCGGCGCCATTGCCATCACCCTCACCCGGCTCGCGCCTCGCGACGCGAGCCACCCTCTCCCGCAATGCGGGAGAGGGGCTTTGCAGCAGCCCGAGCGCCGTCCACAGCATCACCGCATAGATCGCGAGGGCCAGCGCGAGGTGGGCGACGAGACGGTATTGGCTGACCTCGACCCGGTCGGCGAGGCCGCTGGTCACCATGTACCAGCCGAGCGCGCCCTGCAGGAAGCCGAGCAGCAGGACGCCGGCGAGCGGCAAGACAAGCCGCCGCGGCACCCGCCGGCGCAAGAGGAAATAAAGCAGCGGCAGGGCATAGGCGGCCCCGATCAGCCGGCCCCACAGCCGGTGGACATATTCCCAGAGGTAGATGGTTTTGAACGAAGCGAGGCTCATCCCCGCATTTATCAGCTGGTACTGCGCGGTTTGCCGGTATTTGTCGAACTCGGCGAGCCAGTCGGCCTCGGTGAGCGGCGGCAGGGCGCCGGCGACCGGCTGCCATTCGGTGATCGACAGGCCGGACGCGGTCAGCCGCGTGATGCCGCCGATCACCACCATCGCGAAGATCAGTGCGCAACACACCAGGAGCCAGACGGCGATCGGCCGCAGATTGCCGGGCGCCGGCGCGGCGCGATCGCCGGGAATGGCTTCGATGGTTGCCGTCGGAACGGGCACGCCTGCCTGTCGCAAAGGATTGCGCTCTTCGCCAGAGCAGATGACAGGTCAATCGGGCGGTGGCAAGGCGGCGATCAGGCGCGGCCTAATGCAGCGTGACGGCGTGTTTGACGTGGCGGAAGCGGTTGGGCGTGCTGCGGCTGCTTTGCCTGACGTTGACCGAGTGCAGCGCGCCGTCGAGGTTGGCGCGCCAGAAGTCGAGGAACTTGCGCAGCTCCGGGAAATCGGGGGCGAGGTCGAATTTTTGCCAGATAAAGGTCTGCAGCAGTGCGGGATGGTCGGGCAGGCGGTAGACGATCTCCGCCGTGGTCAGCCGGTACCCCCTGACTTGCAGCTCGTAAGAGGTCACTGTCGCGCCTCGCGCTGGTCACACTCCAGACAAACCAGCATGACGCGATAACCGTTCCAGGGCAACAAAAAAGAGCGAGCGAATACAGTTGCTTAGCAGCCGAGCGCGCGAGCTGCTGCCAGAGGGTCGGCGGGCGCGGCGGGTGGTCCGCACGCACCGCGCCGCTCCTTGAAGCGATCGCCCCGAGGTTTAAATA
>DASYUS010000179.1:0-2157 GCA_036000945.1 Allostellaceae bacterium | reverse complement strand
ATGTACTCTCCCTCAATGCACGTCCATGGCCGCCGGCCATTGCGCCGGCGCCGCAGGCCGCGCCACTCTGCCGCGCCGGTTGTATATTTGCTAAATACGAAATTCCGAAGGACTGGATCGGATTATCCGATGGCCGCCGTTGCCGGGACGAGCGCCGGCGCGACGTCGTCGATGATGAGCTGCACGCCCGCCTGGCCCTGCCAGTTGTCGGCGCGCAGATGCCCCGCGACGTGGACTGTGGCAGCACCGCCCCGCAGCAGCGCCTGCCCGATATCGGACTCGCCCTGGCGGAAGGCGATCGCTTTGAGCCGCGCGCCGCCGCTGCCGCCGAGCAGCACCCGGACATGGTTCTCCCCGACCACGTCGCCGCGCAGCACGCGCAGGTCCGGGATGGCGAAGCGCGGCTCGGGATTGCCGCTGCCGAAGGGCCCGAGCCGGTCGAGCAGCGTCGCCAGCTCCGGCACCGCTGCCGCAGCCGTGATCGTGCCGTCGAGGGTCAGGCTCGGCACGATCGGCCCGGCGGCCGCGGCGGCGAGCCGCTCTTCGAGGAAGTCGCGCAAGGCGCCGACGCGGCTCGCCTCGACCGTGAACCCGGCCGCCATGGCATGCCCGCCGCCATTGACGAGCAATCCGGCCTGGCGCGCGGCGATCACGGCGCTGCCGAGGTCGAGGCCGGCAATCGAGCGTCCCGAGCCCTTGCCGACGGCGCCATCGAGGGCGACGACGCAGGCCGGGCGGTTGTAACGCTCCTTGAGCCGGCTGGCGACGATGCCGATGACGCCGGCATGCCAGCCCTCGCCCACGGCCATCACCAGCGCATGATCGGGCGAGCGGTCCTGCTCGACTTGCGCGATCGCGGCCTCGAGCACCGCCTGCTCGATCGACCGGCGCTCGGCGTTGAGCGCATCGAGCCGTCGCGCCAGCGCACTCGCTTCGAGGGGATCGTCCGTCGTGAGCAGGCGCACGCCGAGATCGGCGGCGCCGATGCGCCCGCCGGCATTGATGCGCGGCCCCAGCAGGAAGCCGGCGTGGTAGCAGCCGGGCACCTCGCCGATACCCGCGATATCCGCCAGCACCGCCAACCCGGGATTGCCGCGCCGCGCCAGGACCTTCAGGCCCTGGGCCACGAGCGCGCGATTGACGCCCGTCAGCGGCACGACATCGCAGATCGTGCCGAGCGCCACGAGATCGAGCCAGCCGCGCAGGTCCGGCTCGGCCCGGCTCCCATTATACCAGCCGGCCGCGCGCAAGGCGCGATTGAGCCCGACGGCGAGCAGGAAGGCGACGCCCACAGCTGCGAGTTGCCCGCAACCCGCCTTGTCGTCCAGCCGGTTGGGATTGACCACGGCGCAGGCAGCCGGCAGCCGCGGCTCGGCCACATGATGATCGACGATGATCACGTCCAGCCCCGCCGCCGCCGCGGCCTCGAGCGGCGCGAAGGCGGTGATCCCGCAATCGACGGTGATGACGAGCGCGACGCCCTCGGCCTTGAGGCGCAGCAGCGCCGGCGCGTTCGGGCCATAGCCCTCGCTCAGCCGATCAGGAATATAGAATCGGATGTCGTTGCCGATGGCGGCAAAGAAGCGATGCAGCAGTGCCGCCGCCGTGGCACCATCGACATCGTAGTCCCCGAACACGGCGATCCGCTCGCCCGCCTTGATCGCCCGCACCAGCCGCTCGACCGCAACGTCCATATCGCAGAGCCGCGAGGGATCCGGCAGCAGCTCGCGCAGCGTCGGATTGAGAAAGCTTTCGGCGCCGTCGATGTCGACGCCGCGCGCCGCCAACAGCCGCCCGACGACCTCCGGCACGCCCAGGCGCTGGGCGATGGCGAGCCCAATACGATCCTCGGCGGCGCGCCGCATCCATCGGCGCCCGCCGAACGACCGCTCGACCCCGAGCACATAGTCTTGGCGACTGAGCGCGGGAGCCGGCGCGACCATCGAGGCGAGAGTTCCCCCAGCCATTCGGGCCCTTTGACTGTTGCGACGCTGCGGCCTCGGGAAATACTAGTCCCGATTCGCGGGTGCGCCCCGAACAATCATCGCGGCGGCTGCCGTCTAGGAGTCGAGGCCGGTCTTGCGCTCGAAATTGTGGTGCGCCTCGATCAGCCGCACCGTGCCGGTCTTCGAGCGCATGACCATCGAGTGGGTCATG
>DASYUS010000178.1:0-8542 GCA_036000945.1 Allostellaceae bacterium | reverse complement strand
GAGGGCTGCGTCACAGTGTCCGAGCGCAGGTCGATCGGTCCCTTGGGTTCGGTCATCAATGCCTCCTGATGCCACCAGTTCCGAGGGCATTTCGCCAGCCAAAGAGCACGACAGCCGGGTTGCATTCGCCGGTCAAGCATGGTGTCATCGCCCATGGCTGTCTCACCACGTGAGACGAGAGGTGTGTGGCATGGCTGGCGCGGTCTCGTCTGCGCCAGTTTGCTTTTTGTGACCTTGCTCGGCGCGGTGGCCTTGCCGGATGAGCTGCGGTTTTTTCGCATCGGCACGGCGGCGACGGGGGGCAGCTTTTTCGAGATCGGCGGCCTTGTCGCCAGCGCGATCTCGGGCCCCACCGTCGGGCCGCCCTGCGAGCGCGGCGGCAGTTGCGGGGTGCGCGGGCTTGTCGCAGTCGCCCAGGCGACGCAAGGCTCGATCGGTAATCTCCGGCTGATCGGCAACGGTCAGCTCGAATCGGGCTTTGCCCAGGCCGACCTGGCCGGCTGGGCTTATCAAGGGGTCAATGCGTTCTCTGAGTCGGGCCCGCTGCGCCGCCTGCGCGCGATCGGCAGCCTGTTTCCCGAGGCCGCCCATTTTGTCGTCCGGGCGGACAGCCCGATCCGTTCGCTCGCCGATCTCGGGGGCATGCGCATCTCGGTCGGTGGGCCGGGCTCGGGCAGCGCCGCCGATGCCGGTGTGCTGCTTGCTGCCGCCGGGTTCGGCGAGCACGATCTGACGCGCATGTACCTGCGGCCGGGACCGGCCGCCGAGGAACTCCGGGCGGGGACGCTCGACGTGATGTTCCTGGTCGGCGGCTATCCTGTACCGGTGCTTCGCGACTTGGCAGCATCCGTCCCCGTCCGGCTGCTGCCGGTCGAGGGGAAGATCGTCGAAGGGCTGAAGAAGGATTTCGGCTTTTACTACCCCGCCGTGATCCCGGCGGGCAGCTATCCGGGCATCGATGTCGACACGCCCTCCCTCGGCTTTTCCGCGTTGTGGCTGGTCAATGCCGATGTCGACGCCGACCTGGTCTATGCGATAACCCGCTCGTTGTGGCATCCGGCGACGGCGCGGCTGCTCGCCGCCCTCGACCCGGCCGGCAAGCAGATTCTGCTCTACCGTGCGCTCGATGGGCTTTCGGTCCCGCTTCACCCCGGCGCGGTGCGGTTCTATCGTGAGGCGGGCCTGAACGTCGACGGCACGCCGGAGGCGCCGCCGCAATCAGACGGCGGCAGGACGCAATAGCAGCGAGCGACGGGCAGATGAACTTTTTTGAGCGCTGGCACGACTACTGGTCGCCGCGCGAGGCGATCGACACCTCGCCCGCGGTTTCCGACGAGGTCAAATACACCACGTGCTACATGTGCGCCTGCCGTTGCGGCATCAAAGTGCACCTGAAGGATGGCGGCATTCGCTATATCGAGGGCAATCCGAAGCATCCGGTCAACCGCGGGGTGATCTGCGGCAAGGGCGCCTCCGGCATCATGCAGCATTACTCGCCGGCCAGACTCCATAAGCCGCTGCTGCGGGTCGGCGAACGCGGCTCGGGCGAATTCCGCGAGATCGAGTGGGACGAGGCGATCGAAACCGCGCTCGGCTGGCTGTCGAAGATCCGCGCCGACGACCCGAAAAAGCTCGCCTTCTTTACCGGCCGCGACCAAAGCCAGTCGATGACGGGGTTCTGGGCGACCCAATTCGGCACGCCGAATTTCGCCGCGCATGGCGGGTTCTGCTCGGTCAACATGGCGGCGGCCGGCATGTATACGATCGGCGGCAGCTTCTGGGAGTTCGGCGAACCCGATTGGGAGCGCACCCGGCTTTTCTTGATGTTCGGGGTTGCCGAGGATCACGATTCGAACCCGATCAAGATGGCGCTCTCCGGGCTGCGCCGCCGTGGCGCCAAGTTCATCTCGGTGAACCCGGTGCGCACCGGCTATTCGGCGATCGCCGACGAGTGGCTCGGCATCCGGCCCGGCACCGACGGGCTCTTCGTGTTGTCGCTGGTGCACGAATTGCTGCGCGCCGACCGGATCGATTTCGCCTATCTTGGCCGCTACACCAACGCCGCCTGGCTGGTGATCCAGGCGCCGGGCAGCGCCGATGACGGCCTCTTCGCGCGCGACGAAAAGGGCGAGCCACTGGTCCTCGATGCCGGCGGCAGGCTTGCCGGCGCGCTACAGGTGGGCGTCGAGGCGCGGGTCGTCGGCGACGCGGCATTGCCGGATGGACGGCGCGCGGTGCCGGTGTTTCAGCTCCTTGCCGAGCGCTACCTCGACCCGCGCTACGCGCCCGAAGCGGTGGCGGCGACGTGCGGCATCCCCGCCGAGCGCATCCGCAGCCTCGCAGCCGAGATCGCCCGGACCGCGTTCGAGGAAGAGATCGAGATTGCAGTACCGTGGACCGACTGGGCCGGGCGCAGCCATGCGACGATGCGCGGCCGGCCGGTCTCGATCCATGCGATGCGCGGCATCTCGGCGCATTCCAACGGCTTCCAGACCTGTCGCGCACTGCACCTCTTGCAGATCCTCATCGGCACGATCGATGTGCCCGGCGGCTGGCGCTACAAATCACCCTATCCGAAGCCGGCGCCGCCCGGCCCGAAGCCGGCCGGCAGGCCGGGCCAGGTGGCGGCCGGGAAGCCGCTCGCCGGGGCGCCGCTCGGCTACCCGATGGCCCCGGAGGATCTGCTGCTCGACGATGACGGGCGGCCGTCGCGCATCGATCAGGCGTTTTCGTGGGAAGCGCCGATCGCCGCGCATGGCCTGATGCACCTTTTGATCCGCAACGCGTGGAGGGGCGACCCCTACAAGATCGATACGCTCTTCATGTACAGGGCCAACATGGCGTGGAACTCGGCGATGAACGTGCCCGAGACGCTGCGCATGCTGACCGACAAGGACCCGGCAACCGGCGAGTACAAGATCCCGCGGATCATCTATTCCGATGCCTTCTATTCGGAGACGGTGGCCTATGCCGATCTGATCCTGCCCGATACCACCTACCTGGAGCGCTGGGATTGCATCTCGCTGCTCGACCGGCCGATCGGCGGCGTCGACGGCCCCGCCGATTCGATCCGCCAGCCGGTCATCGCCCCCGATCGCGACGTGCGGCCGTTCCAGGATGTGCTGATCGAATTGGGCGCCCGGCTCGGCCTGCCGGCATTTGTCGACGCCGCAGGCGGGCCGCGCTACCCCGGCGGCTACAAGGACTATATCGCGCTGCACGAGCGCACACCGGGCATCGGCCCGCTCGCCGGCTGGCGCGGCGAAGGCGGCGAGGCGCAGGGCAAGGGCGCCCCCAACCCAGCGCAGCTCGAGCGTTACGTCGCCAATGGCTGCTTCTGGAAATACCAGCTGCCACCGGAACAGCTGTTCTACAAGCACGCCAACAAGGCCTATCTCGAAAACGCCGTGGCGCTGGGCATGATCGGTGCCGCCGAGCCGGTCATCCTGCAGCTTTACGTCGAGCCGCTGCAACGCTTCCGCCTCGCCGCGCAAGGCCACGGCGCCGTCGTGCCGCCGGAGAAGGACCGGGCGCGGATTGCGGCCTATTTCGACCCGTTGCCGTTCTGGTATCCGCCGTTCGAGGGGGCGCGGCTCGACGAGGGCGCCTTCCCGCTGCACGCGATCACCCAGCGGCCGATGCAGATGTACCACTCGTGGCATTCGCAGAACGCCTGGCTGCGCCAGATTCTCGGCCAGAACCGCCTGTTCATCGGCCGGACGACGGCGCGCGGCCTCGGGCTCGCCGATGATGATTGGGTCTGGGTGACGAGCCACGCCGGCCGCATCGCGGCCCAGATCAAGCTGATGGACGGGGTCAACCCCGACACGGTGTGGACCTGGAACGCGATTGGCAAGCGCAGCGGCGCCTGGAACCTCGCCGCCGACTCGCCCGAATTCACGAAAGGCTTCTTGTTGAACCACCTGATCACCGAAATGCTGCCATCTGAGGACGGCGACGCAGCGCCCAACGCTGATCCAATCACCGGCCAGGCTGCCTGGTACGACCTGCGGGTGCGCGTCGAGAAGGTGCTGCCGGCGGAAGCCGGGCACAGCGCGCCGAGCTTCGCGACGCTGCGCCGCCCGCCGGCGATGACGCCGGCGCCCGAGATCCTGCGCTACGGCGCCCCGGCCAGCCGCGCCGCGCCGAGGGAGCCGACGCTATGACCGATCTTCCGGCGCCGCATCCCGGGCAGAAAAAGCTCGGTCTCGTCATCGACCTCGACGTCTGCGTCGGCTGCCACGCCTGCGCCACCGCCTGCAAGGAATGGAACACCGGCGGGCACATGGCCCCGCTGCCCGATTTCAACGCCTATGGCGGCGATGCCTGGGGGGTGTGGTTCAACCGCATCCATTCGTTCGAGGAAGGGGAGGGTGCCGACGCCCGCACCGTCCATTTCCCGAAATCCTGCCTGCATTGCGACGAGCCCGCCTGCGTCACGGTGTGCCCAACCGGCGCTTCCTACAAGCGTGCCGAGGACGGCATCGTCTTGGTCAACGCCGATCTCTGCATCGGCTGCAAGCTGTGTTCCTGGGCTTGCCCCTACGGCGCCCGCGAATTCGACGCCGACGAGGGCGTGATGAAGAAATGCACGCTCTGTATTGACCGGATCTACAACGAGAACCTGGCGCCGGAGGAACGCCAGCCCGCTTGCGTCATGGTGTGCCCGACCAACGCCCGCTTCTTCGGCGATCTCGGCGATCCCGGCTCGGCGGTCTCCGAACTGGTCACGGCGCGCGGCGGTGTCGATCTGATGCCCGAACTAGGCTACCGCCCGGTCAACAAATACCTGCCGCCGCGCCGCCGCCGAGCCGCGCCAGAGCCCTCGGCGCCTCTCGCGCCGACGCCCGAGCCCGGCGCCACCGGGCTCATGCGCTGGGTCGACCGGCTGCTGTCGCGGTGAGCCGCCGTTAATGCACCCAGCCCTCTCGATCGTCTTTTTCACAACCGCATCGGGCGCCGGGTTCGGGCTGCTGTTCCTCATCGGCATCGGCGTCCCGCTGGGGCTGCTGCCGGCCGATCCCTGGTTCGGCTTTACCGCCCTTGCGACCGCTTTCGTGCTGTGCGCCGGCGGGCTGGTGTCGTCGGCCTTCCACCTGGGTCACCCGGAGCGGGCGTGGCGCGCCTTTTCGCAATGGCGCTCGTCGTGGCTGTCGAGGGAAGGCGTCATGGCGGTGATGACCTTCCTCCCGTCGCTGATCTTCGCCCTCGGCTGGCTCTTCTTTGGCGCGACCTCGGGGTTTATCGGCCTGTGCGGCCTGCTTGCCGCGGCACTCGCCGCCGGCACCGTCTATTGCACCGGCATGATCTACGCCTCGCTGAAGCCGATCCGCCAATGGCACGATCGCTGGGTCGTGCCGAACTATCTCGCGCTCGGCCTGATGAGCGGCTTTCTGCTGCTTGACCTGATCATCCGGTTCTGGGTGTCCCGGCCGGCAGGAACAGCGATCCTCACTCTCATCACGATCGCCGCGGGATGGCGGCTGAAGGAAGCCTATTTGCGCTCGATCGACACGAGTTCCGCCGCGAGCACGGTGGCGAGCGCGACAGCGCTCGGCCGGCGCGGCCCGGTGCACCTGCTCGAGATGCCGCATACGCAGGAGAATTACCTGCTGAAAGAGATGGGCTACCACATCGCGCGCAAGCACCGGGTCAGGCTGCGCACCGTTGTCCGGCTGGCCGGCTTCGGTTTGCCGGCGCTGCTGACCCTCGTTGCGCTGATCAGTTCCGATGCGACTGCGGCGACTGCGGCGGCGCTGGCGATCGTCAGCGCCGGGCTCGGCCTGGTCATCGAGCGCTGGCTGTTCTTCGCCGAAGCGAAGCACACGGTGACGCTTTATTACGGCGCCGAGGCAGCCTGAGCGGTCAGTCCGGGTCGAAGCGGTCGCGGTAATCGAGCTTCAGTGCCGGGTCCTGCGCCTCCTTGCGCAGAAAGCAGTCGCCGGCAACGAGCACCTCGATCTCGCTGCCCATGAAACAGCGGAAGGCGTCTTCCGGAGTGCAGGCGATCGGCTCGCCGCGCACGTTGAAGCTGGTGTTGACCAGCACCGGGCAGCCGGTCTTCGCCTTGAACGCCGACAGGAGGGCATGGTAGCGCGCGTTGGTCTCGCGGTGCACGGTCTGGATGCGTGCCGAGTAATCGACGTGCGTCACCGCCGGGATCTCAGAGCGCACTAGGTTGAGCTTGTCGATGCCGTGGAGCGCCGCCGCTTCGCCGTTCAGCGCGCGGCGCCGCTCGGCCGCGACATCGGCGACGATCAGCATGTAGGGGCTGTCCTCGGCGAGCTCAAACCAATCCGCCGCGTCCTCGCGCAACACCGAGGGCGCAAACGGGCGGAAGCTCTCGCGGTACTTGACCTTGAGGTTCAGCGTCTTTTGCATCGATGGGCTGCGCGGGTCGCCGAGGATCGAGCGCGCACCCAAGGCGCGCGGGCCGAACTCCATGCGCCCCTGAAACCACCCGACGGCTTTCTCCTCGATCAGCGCGTCGGTCGTCGCGGCGAGCAGCACCGGTTCCGCCATCGTCTCGAAGCGGGCGCCGACCGCGGCGAGCCGCCGCTCGATCTCGGGCTGGGCGAAGCCGGGCCCGAGATAGCAGCCCTGCATCGCATCCATCGCGTTGAGCGGCGGGCGCGGCGCCTTGTTGTGGAGATGATAAGCGGCGAGCGCAGCGCCGAGCGCTCCGCCGGCGTCGCCCGCCGCCGGCTGGATCCACAGCCGCTCGAAATGTCCGTCGCGCAACACCTTGCCGTTGGCGACGCAATTGAGCGCGACCCCGCCGGCGAGACAAAGGTTCCGCGCGCCGGTCTCGGCGGCGATCGAGCGGGTCAGGCGCAGCACGATCTCCTCGGTGACCGCTTGGATCGAGGCGGCGAGGTCCATGTCGCGTCGGGTCAGCGGCGCTTCCGGCGCGCGCGGCGGCCCGCCGAACAGGGCATCGAAGCGGGCATTGGTCATCGTGAGGCCGGTGCAATAGTCGAAATAGCTCTGGTCGAGCCGGAAGCTGCCGTCAGGCTTCACATCGACGAGGTGGTCGAAGATGGTCTGGGCATAGCGCGGCTCGCCATAGGGGGCGAGCCCCATCACCTTGTATTCGCCCGAATTGACCCGGAACCCGGTATAGGCGGTGAAGGCCGCATAGAGCAGCCCGAGCGAATGCGGAAAATGGATCTCCTTCAGCATGTCGAGGCGGTTGCCGCGGCCGAGCGCCAGCGAGGTCGTCGCCCATTCTCCGACCCCGTCCATCGTCAGCACCGCCGCCTCCTCGAACGGCGAGGCGAAGAAGGCCGAAGCAGCGTGGCTCTGGTGATGCTCGGCAAACAAGAGGCGCTCGGCCCAATCGCCGTACGGCGCGAGCTTTTCGAGTTCCCGCCGCAGCAGCCGCTTCTGGAACAGCTTCTCGTTCAGCCACAGCGGCAACGCCAGACGGAACGAGCGGAAGCCGCACGGCGCGAACGCTAGGTAGGTGTCGATCAGACGCGTGAATTTGAGCAGCGGCTTGTCGTAAAATACCACATGGTCGACCGCGTCGAGCGCGATCCCGGCCTCGTCGAGGCAATAGCGCAGCGCGTTCGCCGGAAAGCGGGCATCGTGCTTCTGCCGGGAAAAGCGCTCTTCCTGGGCCGCGGCGACGATATGGCCGTCGATGAGCAGCGCCGCCGCGCTGTCGTGATAGAAGGCCGAGATGCCGATTATGTTCACGGCGGCGTGGCTCAGCGCTGCCGTGTCATGCTGCCGGGGGCAGGGCCGGGCGGGTCGCGCCCGATCCAATAGCTCGCCGCGCCCGCGTCGCGGCGCAGCCGCAGCTTGTCCCTGCCGAAGACGCGCATGACGAGGCCGATCGGCACGACCGCCGTGAAGAACAGGGCCGTCGCGGCGCCCAGACCAAGCAGCCTACGGCACGTGCCGAAGCGGCGATCGGCGGCGCCCGCAGCGTCGCGCGACGGCGTGCCGCCGCCGATCGCCTCGGCTGAATCAGCCTGCATTGTCAAGCCCTCGGCACGTGCCGGCGCGGCATTCGGCGCGGCAAATGCGCTCCCCCGATAGGCACCCTTCGTTATAGAGAGTGGCGCCTCGGCAGAAATCCTGTCAACCCGGCCGCGTCGAGCGGTTTTACGGCGGTCAGCCGCTCCCGAAAAGGCGTTGACGCTGCCGGTGCGATGGGCTTATAAGCCGCCTCCCGCGATGAACCGGGGGGCTCCTTCGGAGTCGGTGGTTGTTGATTGACATTGTTGGGAGAGGGAAGGGATGCGCGGGCGGCGGCGCGGGTCGGTGCCGCTTTGCGCGGGGTGCGGGTGAAGAGCCTGCACCTTGAGTTGAGCGTTGTGACGGCCCTTGATGGCGGCGGGCTTGGCCACTGAGCGGTGGTTGGGCTTGGCCGTTTTGCGGTGGGTTCTGTGAAGGATCCACCGGGATTGAACATGAGAGTTTGATCCTGGCTCAGAACGAACGCTGGCGGCATGCTTAACACATGCAAGTTGAACGCAGAATAGGACTTCGGTTCTATTGCTGAGTAGCAAACGGGTGAGTAACGCGTGGGAAT
>DASYUS010000177.1:0-3740 GCA_036000945.1 Allostellaceae bacterium | reverse complement strand
GAGGTCCGCGGCCCGGTCGATCACGGCTTTGTCCGCTCGATCTATTTCCGCGACCCCAACGGCTATGTCGTCGAGCTGACCGCCTCGACCGGCGTGCATCAGGAAATGATGGACCCGGCGCTGTCGAAGCCGCACGAGTCGCTCGCCCGCTGGCAGGCGGCAAAGTCCTAGGCGACAGCGCCACCCTCTCACCCTCTCCCTCTTCCCGCGAGCGGGGAGAGGGAGAGATGCGGCGCGGCAGTGCAACAGCGTTCCCTCGCCCCGCTTGCGGGGAGAGGGACAGGGTGAGGGGCTCTGCGGTAGGATCAGGCAGCACAGACCAGGAGACTGCGATGCCCGACCTCCCCCGCCTCAACCCGGCAATCCGCGCCCTCGCCGACGGTAAGCCGGCCTTCGTCACGTTTTCGCCGGCCGAGATCGGCGCCGCGCAGTCGATCGGCGCCGCGCCCTACGACGCCGTCGTCTTCGAGATGGAGCACAACCCCTACGACATCCGGCAGCTGCGCGACTGCATGCAATACATGCTCGACCGCGCGCAGATCCTCAAATCGGGGAGCCTCGCGCCGGCTGTCGCGCCGATGGTGCGCATCCCGCCCAACGGCGGCGAGATGAACCAGTTCATCGCCAAGCAGGTGCTCGACATCGGCGTCTACGGCATCGTCTGGCCGCATGTCTCGACCGTCGAGGAGGCGCGCAACGCCGTCCAGGCCTGCCGCTACCCGCGGCCGCGCGAGGCAGCCTATTACGAGCCACCCGGCCAGCGCGGCGACGCGCCACGCACCGCCGCGCGCTACTGGGGTATCGACCAGCAGACCTACTACAAGCGCGCCGACACCTGGCCGCTCAACCCCGAGGGCGAGGTGCTGGTCGTCATCATGTGCGAGGAAAAGCGGGCGATCCGCAACCTGCCGCAGATGCTGAAAGAGGTGCCGGGGATCGGCGTCGTCCTCATTGGCGAAGGCGACCTGTCGCAGGACATGGGCTACCCGCGGCAATACGACCACCCCGAGGTCGCCGCGGCGATCGACGAGGCCTTGGCGATCTGCAAGGAGGCGGGCGTGCCGTGCGGCCACCCGCATGTCGATAGCAACAACGTCGAGAAGCTCTTGGAAAAAGGCTTCCGCTGGCTGATGCCGGCGCCGTCGCAATCCTTCGCGGCGCTGCAGAAGGGCCTCGCGGCGAGCGGGCGGAAATAAACGTAGGGCGGAAAAGCGCAGCGCATTCCGCCATTCTGTGCCGCTCTCGCACAGTGGCGGATTGCGCGTTGCTTATCCGCCCTACGTCATTTCCCCGCGCTGCCAGTCGTAGACGTCGACCCGTTCGTAGATGCCGTTCGTGCAATACGGCTCGTCCTTGAAGAAGGCGTCGAGCGCGGCGCGGCTCTCGAACTCGTAGACCATGGCGCTGCCGAGCCAGGTCTTGCCGCCGGCATCGGTCAGATAGCCGCGCGACAGGCAGTTCGTCGCGTCCTTCTGCTGCAGGTGGGCGCGGTGGGCCGGGACGATCGTGTTGCGGAACTCGGTGATGCCGGGCTTGCCGACGCCGTGAAAGAAAAAGCCCCGGAGGCCGGGCCGCGGCGGCGCGCTCGGCTGGCGGGCGGCGAGCGCGCAATGCCAGTCGCCGATCTCGTCGCTCTCGACAACCCCGTTTATCGCGAGCGGGTCTTCGGCGATGAACCGGGCGACTGCTTCCGGCAGGTCGCCCGGCAGATCGGTCTGATAGAGATACCCGGCCGGCGCCGCACCCCGGAAGATCGGCCCGAAGGTGACAAGCGCCTCCCGCCACCACGCGAGAAAACGGGCATGGTCTGCGCGCATCGTCTTCGGCAGACCGCCGAGATCGACGGTCGAGCGGCGGATGATGACCTGGGCCATAGCAGCATCCCCGTCATTGCGAGCGGAGCGAAGCAATCTCGCGCCGCCGGTGGCTGGTCTCGCGAGATTGCTTCGTCGCTGCACTCCTCGCAATGACGACAATCGCCGTGCGCCTCTTGCGTGTTTTTTGCGAATTGGATTTAGTGGAGAAAGGAGAAAACCGTTCAGGAGGCGAGGCGATGGACCAGGACGCCAAGAAGACCGCGCTGAGGATGATCCCCTACGGCATCTACGTGCTGACCGCCGATGACGGCAAGGGCAACATCGCCGGCGCAACGGTCAACTGGGTGACGCAGACCGCGTTCGCCCCGCCGCTCGTCGTCGTCGGGGTCAAGACCGACTCGGGCGCTTATGGCATCGTCAAGGGCACCAAGAACTTCACGCTGAACATGCTCGGCAAGGAGCACAAGGGCCTCGCCTTTACCTTCTTCAAGCCGGCGCAGTTCGCGGACGGCAAGCTTTCCGGCCAGACGGTCCACAAGGGCGCCAACGGCGCGCCAATCCTCGACGCGGCCCTGGCCGCGGTCGAGTGCAAGGTCAGCAGCATCGTCGAGCAGGGCGACCACCACATCGTCGTCGCCGAGGTCACCGAGGCGCATGTGCCGAACCCGATCGCCGGCCGGCCCGACGCCGCGATCCTCGAAATGAAGGATCTCGGCGACAACGTGTTTTACGGCGGGTGACCCAGGGCCCTTCGCCGACGCCGCGCCGACGGGGGCCATCGGAGGCGGGCCGGCGGCGGCCTGCTGCGCTGCACGCCGAGCCGCCGGAAGGCAACGCGGCGCGCCCGGCTCGGCTGATCGCCCGCGAGACCGCCGACGAGACCCTGGCTGTGGGCCTGGCGCAGCCGTGGTTCGGCGACCTCTATCATCTCGCGCTGCGGCTCCCGTGGTCGTGCTTCCTGTTGGGCGGCATTGTCTTCTATATCGCCGCCAACGCGCTCTTCGCTCTGCTCTACCTGCTGCAGCCAGGCGCCATCGCCAATGCCCGGCCGGGCTCGTTTGGGGATGCGTTCTTCTTCAGCGTCCAGACGATCGCGACGCTCGGCTACGGCGTCATGTCGCCGGCGACGCTCTACGCCAACCTCGTCGTCACGATCGAAACGGCGGTCGGGCTGATGCTGCTCGCCCTCGCAACCGGCCTGGTATTCGCCCGATTTTCGCGGCCGACCGCGCGTGTGCTGTTCAGCCGGGTGGCGGTGATCGGCCCGCATAACGGCCGGCCGACGCTGTCGCTGCGCCTCGCCAACCAGCGCCGCAACCAAATCCTGCAGGCCGAGGCCACGGTCACGCTGCTGCGCGACGAGCAGACCGCGGAAGGACCCATGATCCGCCGGTTTTACGAGTTGCGGCTGACCCGCTATCGCACCCCCGTGTTGGCGATGACGTTCACCGTCATGCACGAGATCGACCGCGACAGCCCGCTCCACGGCGCGACCGCCGCCTCGCTGCTGGCGGACAACGCCGAGCTGGTGGTGACCGCGAGCGGCGTCGACGAGACGATCGCCCAGCGCGTGCACGCGCGCACCTCCTACCTGCCGGACGAAATCCGGTGGAACCATCGCTTCGTCGACGTCATCGGCTGGACCGAAGACGGGAGCCGCGTCATCGATTACCGACGGTTTCACGACACGGTGCCGCTGCCGGCTGAAACGTAAAGGGCGTTGGGGCGGCGGCTACACCACTCCCGCCGCGCGCATCGCGGCGATTTCGGCCGCCGAATAGCCGAGTTCGTGCAGCACCGCGTCGGTGTCGGCGCCGATTTCCGGCGCCGGGCGGCGCAGAAGGCAGGGCGCCTCGGCGAACTTGACCGGGAAGCCGAGCATCTTTACGTCACCATGGCTCGGGTGAGGCTGGGTCAGCACCA
>DASYUS010000176.1:0-11718 GCA_036000945.1 Allostellaceae bacterium | reverse complement strand
GCATTCGGCGAATGATGCTTGCGCCCGTCGCGCAGCATCGTGGCGAGTGCGTGCCCCGGCCGTGCCCCACCAGCGAACAATGCTGCGGCGCTCAGCAACAGGCCGCTGAGCGGCGCCGGCACCAGGTTCGCAAGATCGTCGAAGCGCGCCGCTGCCCAGCCGAAGCTGCGGTGGCGCGGCGAGCGGTGCCCGATCATGCTGTCGAGCGTGTTCGCCATCTTGTAGGCGAAGAGGCCGGGCAGCCCGAGCACCAGGTACCAAAAGACTGGCGCCACCACCCCGTCGCTGAAATTCTCGGCGAGGCTTTCGATCGCCGCGCGCGCCACGCCGGGCCGGTCGAGCCGCATCGGGTCGCGCCCGACGATATGGCTGACCGCTTCGCGCCCGGCCGGCAGGCCGCCCGCGGCGAGCCCCGCGCCGACCGCGGCGACATGCTGGAAAAGGCTGCGCTGTGCGACCAGGACGCCGACCGCCAGCGCCTCGACGACAGCGCCAAGGAGGCTGCCGCGCAGCAAAAGCTGCAAGACCCAGCCGAGCCCGGCTGCCGCGCCGACCAGCACGACGAGCGTGACGATGCCGCGCTCGCGGCGGCTCCGTTCGCTGCGGCCGGGCCGGTTGAACTTCGTCTCGAAGAACGCGATTGCGCGGCCCGCCAACACGACCGGGTGTGGAATTCGGGCAAAAAGCCTCGGCATGTCCCCGAACATTGCGTCGATCGCCAAACCGGCGAGCACCAGCGTCAGGCGGTCGTAGAGATCCGGCAGGATGATCGATTGCGTCATCGGGGCGCCACTGTCGGCCGCGTCGCGGCCGTAATCAACCGACGGGAGAGATCGGCATGAGCGAGACCGCGGTGCTGCTGTGCGGGCATGGCAGCCGCGATCCGGAAGCGATCGGCGAGTTCGAGGAGGCCGCGGCGGCGTTGCGCGCGCGCCTCGCGAGCCTGGCGCCGGGCGGCGATTTCGCCACCGGCTATCTCGAATTCGCCCGCCCGACGATCGGCGAGAGCCTTACCGCACTGGCCGCCCGAGGTGCACGCCGCATCCTCGCGATACCCGGCATGCTGTTCGCCGCGAGCCACGTCAAGAACGACCTGCCGTGGGAGATGAACAGCTTCATGGGGGCCAACCCCGAGGTCGAGGTGCGGCTCGGCCGCGACCTCGGGATCGACGCGAAGCTGCTCGCCGCCGCGGCAGCGCGGATCGAGGCGGCGGCACCGGGCGACCGCAGCGACACGCTGCTGGTCGTCGTCGGCCGCGGTACTAACGACCCCGACGCCAATTCCAACATCGCCAAGATCGCCCGCATGCTGTGGGAAGGGCTGGGGTTCGGCTGGGCCGAGGCGGCGTTCAGCGGCGTCGCCGAGCCGCGCGTCGATGCCGCGCTCGAACGCGCGGCGCGGCTCGGCTTCAGCCGTATCGTCGTGTTCCCCTATTTCCTGTTCACCGGGGTCTTGGTCAAACGCATTTATGCCCAGACCGATCTGGTTGCCGCGCGCTTTCCCGACATCGCTTTCGTCAAGGCGGGGTACCTGCGCGACCATGAGCGGGTCATCGACGCCTTTGCCGATCGCGTCGGCGAATTCACCGCCGACGAGCCGAAGATGAATTGTCAGCTGTGCAAGTACCGCACGCGCATCGTCGGATACGAAGAGGCGGTCGGCACGCCGCAGCAGGGCCATCACCATCATGTCCGCGGCGCCGGAGTCGATCATCATCACGGGCACCCGCACGACCCCCCTCCTCCGGGCGACTGAGCTGCGATGCCGAGACTGTTCGACCATTACGTCATCGTCGATTGGAGCGCGGCCAATCAGAAAAAGCAGGGTCGCGACAGCATCTGGATCTGCCATCGCGGGCCGGGCGGCGAACGCTGCGACAACCCGCCGACGCGCCATCTTGCCAGGGCGAGGCTGATCGAGATCCTGGCCGGCGCGACCGCCGGCGGCGAACGGATGCTGCTCGGCTTCGACTTCCCGTTCGGCTACCCGGCCGGGTTCGCCCGCCGGCTTGGCCTCTCGGGCACCCCCTGGCGGGCGATATGGGACGAGATCGCGGCCTTGATCGATGACGGGCACGACAACCGGAATAACCGCTTTGCGGTCGGCGACAAACTCAACCAGCGGCTCTCGGGCGGGCGGTTTCCCTTCTGGGGGTGCCCGCCCGGACATCGCTACGAGTTCCTCAGTCCGCGCCATCACCGGGGGCATAGCAGCGACGAGCCATTAAAGGAGCGCCGCCTGATCGACGAGTGGATGGTCGGGGCGCAACCGTGCTGGAAGCTCGCCTATACCGGCTCGGTCGGCAGCCAGGTTCTGACCGGCATTCCGGTGGTGCGCGCCCTGCGCGACGACCCGCGCTGGGCCAGCGGGGCGCGCATCTGGCCGTTCGAGACCGGGCTCGGGCTGCCCGACGATGCAAGAATCGTCTTCGCCGAAGTGTGGCCGTCATGGTGGAAATGGCGGCCGACGCAGGAGCCCGGAGAGGTCAACGACCGCGCGCAGGTGCGCCATGTCGCTCGCCTGTTTGCCGAGGCGGATCGCGACGGCGAGCTGGGCGCATGGTTTTCGGGCTCCCCCAATCTGGCCGCCGCCGAGCGCCGAATTATCGAGAGTGAGGAGGCCTGGACCCTTGGGGTGACCGCACTGAAGCCTCGCCGCTCCTCTCCCCCTCCGCCCCTGGGGGCGGAGAGGGTCGGGGTGGAGTGCGGGATTCCAGAGCACTCGCGGATACCCGCCTCACCCTTCCAGCGCTGCGCGCTGGGCCCCTCCCTCTCCCCCCTGAAGGGCGGCGAGGGTAAAAAACCCGCGTTTACCTACCTCCGTGAGCCCGCCGCGATCTACCGCCGGTCGTTCGCACTGGTCCGGGCCGAGGCCGATCTCGCCCGCTTTCCGCCGGCGCTGCGGCCGCTGGCGGTGCGGCTCGCACACGCCGCCGGCGATGTCGCGATCCTCGATGACCTCGCCTGGTCGCGCGGCGCGATTGCCGCTGGGCGCCGGGCGCTGGCGGACGGTGCGGCGATCCTCGTCGACAGCGCGATGGTCGCCGCCGGCATCCGCCGCGAGTTTCTGCCCACCGGCAACGAGGTGATCTGCACCTTGCGCGACCCGGCGGCCAGCGCGCTTGCAGCCAAGGAGCAGACGACGCGCAGCGCCGCGGCGGTCGAGCTGTGGCGTCCGCACCTCGGCGGCGCGGTGGTTGCCATCGGCAACGCGCCGACGGCGCTGTTTCGCCTGTTCGAAATGCTCGCGGCGGGAGCCGAGCTGCCCGCACTCGTCCTCGGTTTCCCCGTCGGTTTCGTCGGCGCCGCCGAAGCGAAGGAAGCGCTGATCGGTTTCGGCCAAGGCCTCGCCTATGTCACGCTCCGGGGCCGGCGCGGCGGCAGCGCGCTGGCCGCCGCCGCGGTCAATGCGCTGGGCGGCAAGGGGCAGACCAAGGGGCGGAAATGACGCGCTGGCTCAGCGTCATCGGCATCGGCGAGGACGGGCTCAACGGCTTGAGCCCGGTGGCGCGCACTCTCGTCGCGACTGCGCAGACGCTGGTCGGCGGCGCCCGTCATCTGGCGCTGATCCCGCCGGGCCCGGCCGAGCGGCTGCTGTGGCGGCAGCCGCTCGCCGACACGCTCGGCGACATCGCGGCGCGCCGCGGCACGCGGCTCGTCGTGCTGGCCAGCGGCGACCCGCTGTGGTACGGCGTCGGCGTCGTGCTGGCGCGCCATTTTCCCCCCGAGGAGATGACGATCGTGCCGCAGCCGAGCGCCTTAAGCCTCGCCGCCGCGCGGCTTGGCTGGGTGCTCGCCGAGTGCATCACCCTGAGCCTGCACGGCCGTCCGCTCGATGCGCTTCGCCTCCACCTCGCGCCGCGCCGCCGCGTTCTCCTGTTGTCGGAAGACGGGACGACGCCGCGCCGGGTCGCCGGCCTCCTCGCCGCAACCGGCTGGGGGCCGAGCCGGATGACCGTCTTCGAACATCTCGGCGGGCCGCGCGAAGCGGTCCATCGCGGCACGGCCGAGGACTGGGGCGAGCGGCGGACCGCCGACCTCAACACGATCGCGCTCGAATGCGAAATGGCCTCCGGCACCCGCGCCCTGTCGCGGCTCGCTGGGCTGCCCGACGATGCCTTCGAGCATGACGGCCAGCTCACCAAGCGGGAAATCCGCGCGCTGACGCTGGCGCGTCTCGTGCCGCTACCCGGCGAAACGTTGTGGGATATCGGCGCCGGAAGCGGCTCAATCGCGATCGAATGGTTGCGCGCGGTCGAGGGCGCAGCGGTCGCGGTCGAACAGGATGCCGGGCGGGCTGCGACGATCGCCCGCAACGCCGCCACGCTCGGCGTGCCGGGGCTGCACATCGTCGCTGGCAATGCACCGCAGGCGCTCGCCTGTATTCCGCCGGAGCTCGCGCCGCCGGACGCGATTTTTGTCGGCGGCGGACTCGGCGACGCCGGGCTGCTGGAAGCATTGTGGGCGGCGTTGCGCCCGGCCGGACGGCTGGTCGCCAATGTCGTCAGCAGCGAAGGCGAAGGTGCCGCCCTTGCCTGGCAGGCGCGCCACGGCGGCGAGCTGACCCGGGTTGCGGTCAGCCACTTGGCACCGCTCGGCGACCGCCACGCCTGGCGGCCGCTGCTGCCGGTGACCCAGTTGGCCGCGGTCAAGCCCAGCTGAGATGCCGCGCCCTGCCGGCGTTCTACTCGGCGTGCGGCCTTACCTCCTGCTCGCCGGGCTGTGCCTTCTGCTCTATCTGCCGGGAATCGCGGCGATCCCGCCGCTCGACCGCGACGAGGCGCGGTTTGCCCAGGCGACGCGGCAGATGCTGGAAACCGGCGATTTCCTGCGCATCCGCTTCCAGGACGAGGCGCGCAACAAGAAGCCGGCGGGGATCTACTGGCTGCAGGCCGTGGCGGTCAGCGCTTTCAGCACCCCGGAAGCGACCGCGATCTGGCCCTACCGCGTGCCCTCGCTGCTGGGGGGAATGGCCGCGGTATTGCTGACCTTCGCGTTCGGCGCCGCGATGTCCAGCGGCGACACCGACCCGCAGGCGGCTCGGCGCATCGGGGCGATCGCGGCGGTCCTGCTGGCGAGCGCCCTCGGTGTGGTGGCCGAGGCCCATATCGCCAAGGCCGATGCGGCGCTGCTGGCGGCGGTGATGGCAGGTCAGGGTGCGCTCGGTCTCGCCTATGTCCGGGCGCGCGCCGGCCAGCCCGTGCCTCCTTGGATCGCCGTCGTGTTCTGGGCCGGCGAAATCGGCGCGATCCTGCTCAAGGGTCCGCCGGGGCCGGCGCTTGCCATCGTTACCATCGCTGCGCTGTCGATCGCCGATCGTGAGCTGCGCTGGCTGCGCGGTCTGCGTCCGGCGGCCGGCCTCGTCGCCCTCATCGTCGCCGTGGCCCCCTGGCTGATCGCGATCGAGCGCGCCACCGAAGGCCGCTTTCTCGCCGATTCGCTCGGCCATGATCTGTTGCTGAAGCTCCTCGGCGCCCAGGAGTCGCACGGCGCGCCGCCACTCTCATATCTGCTGCTGGCGCTGGCCACGTTCTGGCCGGGCTCGCTGCTCCTGGTCCCGGCGCTGGTCGGCGCCTGGCGCCGGCAAGAAATGCCGGCCACGCGCTTCCTGCTCGCCTGGCTGGTACCGTCCTGGATACTGCTCGAACTGGCCCCGACCAAGCTGCCGCATTACGCGCTGCCGCTCTACCCGGCGCTCGCGCTCCTGGCCGCCGCTGCCCTCACCGATGGCATCGCACAGTTGCCCGCCTGGGCGCGGCGGCTCGATTTCGTCGTACGGGGATTGTGGCTTGCGGCCGGACTGGGGCTGGCGGCCTTGCTGGTCGGCTTGCCGCTGCGTTTTGGCGGTCAGATGGCCCTGACCGGCATGCTCGGCGCCGGGTCGCTCTTGGTGCTGGCGGCCGCTCTGCTGCGTCGGCCGCAGCCGGGTGCGACAGCAGTGTTGATGGCCAGCCTGTCGCTCGCCTTTGCGATGCCGGCAGGGCACACGGTGTTGCCGCAGCTCGATCGGCTGTGGCTCAGCCGGGCGGCGGCCGATTTGATGACGCGCCACCCGCACGCGGTGGGGGCGCCGCTGGTGGCGGTCGGCTACGCTGAGCCGAGCCTGGTTTTCCTGCTCGGCACCAAGCTGCGGCTCGCCATGCCGCGTGATGCAGCCGAAACCCTCGCCGCCGGCGGCGACGCCCTGGTCAGCAGCCGGGTTGACGCGATGTTTCGTGAGGCGGTCGGTGCCCGCGGTCTGCTCGTGCAGCCGATCGGCAGCGTCGCCGGGCTTGATTATTCCAATGGCCGGCGGATGGTGTTGACGCTTTACCAGGTTGCACCCGGCCGAGCGGGAGCCGGCGCCGGCATGATAAAGGGCGGGCAATGACCGACGGACACCTCTACGGGCTGGGCGTCGGGCCGGGCGATCCCGAGCTGGTGACGCTGAAGGCGCTGCGTCTGTTGCGCGCCGCCGCGGTTGTCGCCTATCCGGCGCCCGACCGCGGCGACAGCTTCGCCCGCCGCATCGTCGCCGAGTGGCTCGACCGCGGTCAGCGCGAGATCGCGATCCGCTTTCCGATGCAGCCCGGTCCGCCCCCGGCCACGATCTACGAGGCAGCGGCAACGCAGCTAGCGGCGGTGCTCGGTGCCGGCGACGACATCGCCTATCTGTGCCAGGGCGATCCGCTGTTCTATGGCAGCTTCGCCGGTATCCTGACGCGGCTCGCCGGGCGCTTTCGGGTGACGGTGGTGCCCGGCGTCTCGTCGCTGACTGCCTGCGCCGCGGCGGCAGGCCTGCCGTTGGTGCAGCGCGACGACACGCTGTCGGTAATTTCCGCCGGCTCGCCGGAGGAGATGCTCGCCGAACGCCTGGCGCAGGTCGATGCCGCCGCAATCGTCAAGCTCGGCCGCCATTTTCCGAAGCTGCGGCGGGTGCTCGCGCGCCTTGGGTTGCTCGAGGGCGCGATCTATGTCGAGCGCGCCAGCCTGGCGCACCAGCGCGTCGCCCCGCTTGCGACGGTCGACCCGGCGAGCGTGCCGTATTTCGCGACGGCGCTCGTTCAGCGCGGGGAACATAGAGGATGACAAGCGGGTTGCCCCACGATGCCGCGGTTGTCGTGCTGGGGCCAGGCGGCGCTGCGCTCGGCCGCCGGGCATGCGCGGTGCTGCCCGGCGCCCGGCTCTACGGACCCCGGGCGCACATCGGCGACTGGGACGAAACCTACGACCGGTTAATGCCGCTGCTGGCCGAGCTGTTCGCCGCCGGCCGGCCGATCGTCGGGGTGTGCGCCAGCGGTATCCTGATCCGCGCCCTCGCCCCGCTGATCGACGACAAGCGGTTGGAGCCGCCGGTCGTCGCCCTGGCCGAAGACGGTTCGGTTGCGGTTCCGCTGTTGGGTGGGCATCACGGCGCCAACGCCCTTGCCCGCGCCCTCGCCGAGATGTCCGGTGGCATCGCCGCGATCACGACCGCCGGCGATCTGCGGCTCGGCATCGCGCTCGACGAGACGCCGCCGGGCTGGCGGATCGGCAACCCCGAGCGGATCAAGCCGGTCGCCTCGGCGCTCCTTGCCAGCGAACCGGTCGCGCTCATCGAAGAGGCCGCTCCGGCGGACTGGCTGCGCGCGGGTTCGGTCCATTGGGCCGAAGCGGCAACCAAAAAAGTCATAGTGACCGACCGCGCCGTGCCGCCCAACGACGGGGCGCTGGTCTTCCACCCCCCGGTTCTGGCCCTCGGCATCGGCTGTGAGCGCGGGTGCCCGGCGGCGGAGATCGCCGAGTTGGTGCGCGATTGCCTGAAGGAAGCCGGTCTTGCGGCGGGCGCCGTTGCCGCGATCGTATCGGTCGAGCTCAAGGCGGGAGAGCCGGGCATCCACGCGCTGGCCGGCTCGCTCGGGGTTCCGGCGCGGTTTTTTCCGGCGTCGCGGCTGCTCGCCGAGACCTCGCGCCTGACGCGGCGCTCCGCGGCCGCGTTCCGCGCGACCGGCTGCTGGGGGGTGGCCGAGGGCGCGGCATTGGCTGCGGTGGGACCCGAAGGCAAGCTCGTCGTCACGCGCCGCCAGTCGCGCCATGCGACTTGCGCGGTGGCGCGCGCCGCGGTGCCGCTCGACGCGACGGCGCTGGGCCGGGCGCGCGGCCGGCTTGCGATCGTCGGCATTGGCCCGGGCGACCCCGCTTGGCGCACCCCCGAAGCGAGCGACCTCATCGCTGCCGCCGACGACATTATCGGGTACCGCCTCTACCTCGACCTGCTCGGCCGCCTGATTGCCGGCAAACGCCGGCACGACAGCGACATCGGCGCCGAGGCGGAGCGCGTGAGGCTGGCCCTCGACCTTGCCGCTGCCGGAGGCGCGGTCGCGCTGGTGTCGTCGGGCGACCCAGGCATCTACGGGCTTGCCGCACTGGTCTTCGAGCTGATCGATCGCGAATCGCGCCGCGACTGGTCGGCGATCGAGATCGCCGTCGCTCCCGGGATCAGCGCGATGCAGGCCGCCGCTGCCCGCGTTGGGGCGCCGCTGGGGCACGATTTCTGTGCGATTTCGCTGTCCGACCTGTTGACCCCGTGGGAGGTGATCCGCGCCCGGATCGAAGCGGTGGCCGGCGCCGATCTCGTCATTGCGCTGTACAACCCGCGCTCGGCGCGGCGGCCGTCGCAACTTGCCGAGGCGGCCCGAATCCTCCTTGCCCATCGCCCGCCCGAAACGCCGTGCGTCATCGCCCGCAATCTTGGCCGCACCGGCGAAAGCCACCGCATCCTGCGGCTCGACGAACTGGGCGCCGCGGCGGCCGATATGCTGAGCCTTGTCCTGGTCGGCAGCACCCGGACCCGCATTGTTGCCGGCGAGACGCCGCTTCTCTATACGCCGCGCGGCTATTTCGACGACGGCAAGCGATGACCGTGCATTTCATCGGCGCCGGTCCCGGGGCTCCCGACCTGATCACGGTGCGCGGATTGCGCCTGATCGAGCGCTGCCCGGTCTGCCTCTATGCCGGCTCCTTGGTGCCGAAAGCGGTCGTCGCCGCGGCTCCGGCCGGGGCGCGGATCGTCGACACCGCGCCGTTGACGCTCGACGAGATCATCGCGGAAATCGCCGCGGCGCACGCCGGCGGTCTCGACGTCGCGCGGGTCCATTCCGGCGACCCGTCGCTCTACGGCGCGATCGGCGAACAGATGCGGCGGCTCGGCACGCTCGGCATCCCCTACGAGGTGACCCCCGGGGTGCCGGCGTTTGCCGCTGCGGCCGCCGCGCTCGGCCGCGAGCTGACGCTGCCGGGTGTGGCGCAGACGATCATCCTGACGCGCACCGCAACGCGCGCCTCGGCGATGCCGGACGGCGAGCGCCTGGACCGCCTCGCCGCGAGCGGCGCGACCTTGGTAATCCACCTGTCGGTCGCCAATCTGGCACGGGTCGTGCGGGCGTGCCTGCCGCATTACGGCGCGGACTGCCCGGCGGTCGTCGCCTATCGCGTCAGCTGGCCGGACGAGCGGCTGATCCATGGTACGCTCGGCGATATCCGCGACCAGACCCGGCGCGCGCGCATCACCCGCACCGCACTGATCCTGGTCGGACCGGCCCTGGCCGGCGACGGCGCCGACAGCCGGCTCTACGCCGCCGACCACCACCACGTGCTGCGGCCGCCGCTGAGCGGGCAGCGGGCCGGGTAGCGAATAGAGGTCCGATGCCGGAGAGGTGCATGCCCGATTACAAGCAGCAGATACAGCGGGACTGGTCGTCCGCCCCCTATTATGAGCTTGCCGAAAAGAATCTTCGGCCGTTCTGGTCCATCGGCCCACCGTTTGTCCGGATGTTCGAGACGCTCGATCCCGCCAACGTGGTGGAATTGGCTTGTGGGCACGGCAGGCATGCGGCTCACATTCGCGACAACCATCCGTTCGGTCACATCACGCTCGTTGACGTCAACGAGGCAAACATCGAGGTTTGCCGGGATCGGTTTGCCGGCGACGACCGCTTCTCGTTCCTGACCAATTCTGGATCCGACCTGCTGTCGCTGCCGTCCGGCGCCTACACGTCGCTGTTCTGTTACGACGCGATGGTGCATTTCGAATATGACGACGTATTTGAATACTTGAAGGAGTTTTACCGCATCCTATGCGCCAACGGCCGGGCTCTGCTCCATCATTCCAACTATGACCAAAATCCGGGGGCGCGGTATTCGGACAATCCGGGTTGGCGAAACTTCATGTCCGCCACCCTCTTCGCCCACGCGGCAATGCGCAGCGGCTTTCTCGTCCTCGAGCAGCAGTTGATCGACTGGGCCGGGGTACCGCGATTGGATTGTGCAACGTTGCTCGTAAAACCTGGCACCTCGTCTTAGTTAAGGTTGCGTCGGCACACCCCTCGTCCGGCCTTCAGCTCAACAAATTTCAGTCGACGCGGGATCACCAACGTCGGGACATCGTAGGGATCCCGCATACGCCAACTCCACCGTCGATCCTTGGCCGGCTTCGGCGCCCTCTTGTCGATATCATCGGCGAAAGTGTCATCGTTCTCACCGCGCGCCAGCTGGATCAGGGGGGTGCACTCGGCGCCAGTGCTCGGCGATCTCGCGGCCGGTGCAGACCCACACCCGGTCGCGCCCAGCGATGTGATCGAGAAACTTGACGAGCCCGGTGATCCGGCCCGGCCGCCCGATGATGCGATCGTGCACGGCCAGCGACATCAGCTTCGGCCGCTCGGCGCCTTCGGCGTAGAGGGTTTCGAAGCAGTCGATCATATAGCGGGCGAAATCGTCGCCGGTCGAAAAGCCGCGGTTCTGGTCGAAGCGGTTGTCGTTGGTCTCGAACGAATAGGGGATGACGAGGTGGCGCACCGCAGAGCTGTCGCCGCCGACCGTGACCCAATACGGAAGTTCATCGTTGAGGCTGTCGCGGTCGTAGAGAAAGCCGCCGAGTTCGAGGTGCAGCCGCCGCGTGTTGGCGCTCGGCCGGCCGGTCATCCAGCCGATGGGCCGTACCCCGGATACAAGCTGCAAGGTCTCGATGCCGAGGCGGACGTGTTTGCGCTCGGTCTCCTCCGGGATCGTCTGGTAGTCGAGCCAGCGGTAGCCGTGGCTGACGATCTCATGCCCGTCGGCGACAAATGCGCGGGTCAGCTCCGGGTTGCGCTCAGCCGCCCGCGCCACCGCCAAGAGGCACACCTTGACCCCAAAGCGCCGGAACAGGCGCAACAGGCGCCAGCCGCCGACGCGCGAGCCGTATTCGAACACCGATTCGACGAGCGGGCTCCTGAGGCCCGGCAGCGCGGGCTGGCCGATATCGTTGAGCGCGCCCTCCGATCCGGCGTCGCCCTCCAGGATCGAGCGCTCGCCGCCACCCTCGAAATTGAGGTTGATGTTGACGGCGATCCGCGCCTTCCCCGGCCATTGCGGGTCGGGCGGGTCGGCGCCGTAGCCGACGAAATCGCGATCGTCCATCATGCCGGCTCTCCTGGCCCGAACGCTTGGGCGGCCCCGGGTCAGCGGTAGAACTCGACCTTTGCCTCGCGGAACCAGAGGAAATTGGCCGGGGCGGCCGAGATCGGCCCGTTGATGGCGAAGACCGCGATCTCGAACCGGTCGCCGGCGTGGACGATGTTGTCGCCGAGAACGAGACGGTTGGGCATGTTGAAGCCCTGGATGCAGCCCGCGCTCGGCCGGCCGGCGGCGCGCGGCATCTCGCCGTTGACCCAAACCTCGGCGTAGTCGTCGACATTGACCCGCAGCACCGCCTTGGCG
>DASYUS010000175.1:0-10168 GCA_036000945.1 Allostellaceae bacterium | reverse complement strand
GGGCGAGCGCGATTACGGCCTCGACCCGGTGATGGTGGCGCGCATCGCCGGCGAGATCGGGACGGTCCACGCGCTCGGCGTCGAGTTGTGCCTGGTGATCGGCGGCGGCAACATCTTCCGCGGGCTGTCGGGCGCGGCGGTCGGCATGGAGCGCGCCTCGGCCGACTACATGGGCATGCTGGCGACCGTCATCAATTCGCTGGCGATGCAGAACGAGCTGGAGCGCCGCGGCATCGCCACAAGGGTGCAATCGGCGATCTCGATGCAGGCGGTGTGCGAACCCTATATACGCCGGCGGGCGGTGCGCCACCTGGAAAAAGGCCGGGTGGTCATCTTCGGCGCCGGCACCGGCAACCCGTTCTTCACCACCGATACGGCGGCCGCGTTGCGCGCCTCGGAAATGGGGTGCGATGCTCTCTTGAAGGCGACCAAGGTCGACGGCGTCTACGACGCCGACCCGCATCTGGTGCCAGGCGCGAGGCGCTTCGAGCGGCTCGGCTACCACGAGGTGCTGACGCGCGACCTCCAGGTGATGGATGCGTCGGCAATTTCGCTGGCGCGCGAGAACCGCATCCCGATCCTCGTGTTCTCGATCTTTGAGGCCGGCGGGTTCGCGCAGGTCGTGCAGGGCAAAGGGCGGTTCACGATCATCGAGGACACGCCGTAACAGAGGCTCGGGGAAGCGGAAAAACGCGAGGGAAGACACGCCATGGCGCAAGAGGAATTGCTGAAGGATTTGCGCCGCCGCATGGACGGCGCGCTCGAGGTGCTGCGCAAGGAATTCGGCGGGCTGCGCACCGGGCGGGCGTCGACCGGCCTGTTGGAGCCGGTGATGGTCCCGGCCTACGGCAACACCGTGCCGCTCAATCAGGTGGCCAGCGTCAATGTGCCCGAGCCGCGCATGATCACGGTCCAGGTCTGGGACCGCGGGCTCGCCAAGGCGGTCGACAAGGCGATCCGTGAAGCCGGGCTCGGCCTCAACCCGCAGACCGAGGGGCAGACGATCCGCGTGCCGATCCCCGAGCTCAATGAGGAGCGGCGGCGTGAATTGACCCGCGTCGCCGCCAGGTATGCCGAGGACGCGCGGATTGCCGTGCGCAAGGTGCGGCAGCACGGCATCGAGACGCTGCGCCGCCTCGAAAAGGACGGCGAGATCTCGCAGGACGAGCAGCGCAAGGTGCAGAACGACATCCAGCACCTGACGGACGACCACATCAAGCGCGTCGACGAGACGCTGGCGCAAAAAGACAAGGAAATTCTTCAGGTCTGATGAGCGTTTCCGCCGCCGTGCCGCGTCCGTTGCCGCGGCACATCGCGATCATCATGGATGGCAACGGCCGCTGGGCGAAGGCTCGCGGCCTGCCGCGCATCGCCGGCCACCGGCGCGGCGCGGACGCGGTCCGCCGCGCCCTCGTCGCTGCCGGCGAACTCGGCATCCCCTACCTGACCCTGTTCGGGTTTTCCTCGGAAAACTGGAAGCGCCCGCACGAGGAAGTCGACGACCTGATGGGGCTGTTACGCCACTACCTGCAGGGCGAGATCGCCGAACTACATAAGAGCGGCGTGCGCCTTCGGGTCATTGGCGAACTCGGCCGGCTGTCCGCCGACCTCGTCGCGCTGATTGCCAACGCCGAAACACTGACCCACGACAATCGCGGGATCAACCTGACGGTCGCGCTCTCCTATGGCGGGCGCGCCGAGATCGTCGCCGCGGCGCGCGCCATCGCCGTCGAGGTGGCGGCGGGACGCCTCGCTCCGGAGGCGGTCGATGAAGACCGGATCGCCGGCCATCTGTTCACCGCGGATCTGCCCGACCCCGACCTGTTGATCCGCACCAGCGGCGAGCAGCGCCTCAGCAATTTCCTCTTGTGGCAGTGCGCCTACGCCGAATTGGTGTTCACCAAGACGCTGTGGCCGGATTTCGCACGCGGCGATCTGGAGGAGGCGATCGCCGATTATTGCGGCCGCGAACGGCGCTATGGAGCCTCGGTTGGCTCCCGCTGAGCGCCGCTCGCTGATCCTGCGTATCGTCTCGTCGCTCGTCCTGGCGCCGGTCGCCCTCGCCGCCGCGTGGTCCGGCTGGCCGTGGCTGCCGCTGGTCACCGCGACGGCCGGCGGGGTGATGGCGTGGGAATGGGCAAGGCTGTGCCGCGCCGGCCGACTTGGGGCGAGCGGGGCGGTGCTGATCGGCGCCGTCCTCGCCGCCATCGCCGCGGCTGCGGTGGGTAGCGACGTGCTCGCGATCGCGGTGAGCCTCATCGGCGCGGCGATCGTCTTCTGGGTGGCGCGACATGAGCCTCAGAGCGAGCCGCGCTGGCTCGCCTTGGGGGCGCTGTGGGTGGCGCTGCCCTGCATATTCTTGTTGTGGCTCGCCCGGACAGAGGGCGCCGGGCGGGTCACCCTCCTGTGGATCTTCGCCGTCGTCTGGGCCACCGACGTCGGCGCCTACGCGGCCGGCCGCCTCCTCGGTGGGCCGCGCCTGGCGCCGCGCTGGAGCCCGCGCAAGACCTGGGCGGGGCTGATCGGCGGGGCCGGCTGCGCCGCGTTGGCCGGGTGGGGCACCGCGCGCGTGGCCGGCGTCTCGCCCGCATTCCCGGTTGTATTGGTGAGCGCGGGGCTTGCGATTGTCGGACAGTTCGGCGATCTTGCGGAGTCCGTGGCCAAGCGAAGGTTCGGCGTGAAGGACTCGAGCGGCCTCATTCCCGGGCATGGCGGCCTTCTCGACCGGCTCGACGGCCTCTTGGCCGTGATCCCGGCGGTGGCGTTGCTGACCCTGATTGGCGGTGGCAGCGTGCTGACATGGCGATGACCGAGCGGCCGCGGCGCGTCACGATCCTCGGCTCGACCGGGTCGATCGGGCAAAGCACGGTCGATCTGTTGTTGCGCAACCGCGACAGCTTCGCCGTCGAGGCGCTGACCGCCAACCGCAATGCGGCGCTGCTCGCCGAACAGGCAAGGATGCTGGGGGCGCGCTTCGCCGCCGTCGCCGATCCGGCCGATTATCCGGCGTTGAAGGAGGCGCTGTCCGGCTCGGGGATCGAAGCCGCGTGCGGCCGGGCGGCCCTGGTCGAGGCGGCCGAGCGGCCGGCCGATTGGATGATGGCGGGGATCGTCGGCGCCGCCGGGCTGGAGCCGACCCTGGCGGCAGTCCGCCAGGGCCGCATCGTGGCCTTCGCCAACAAGGAGGTGCTGGTTTCCGCCGGCAGCCTGTTCATGCGCGAGGTCGCGACGCACGGCGCCACCCTCTTGCCGGTTGACAGCGAGCACAATGCGATCTGGCAATGCTTCGATTTCGCCCGGGTCGAGGGCATCGAGAAGATCACCCTGACCTGCAGCGGCGGTCCGTTTCGCGAGCACAGCCTCGCCGCGATGCGCGACATGACCCCGGCTCAGGCGGTGGCCCACCCGACCTGGAACATGGGCGCCAAGATTTCCGTCGACTCGGCGACCTTGATGAACAAGGGGCTCGAGGTGATCGAGGCCCACTATCTGTTCCAGCTGGCGCCCGAGCGGATCGACATCGTGGTTCATCCGCAATCGATCGTGCACGGCCTGGTGACCTATTGCGACGGCTCGGTCTTGGCGCATCTCGGGTCGCCCGACATGCGCACCCCGATTGCCTACGCCCTCGGCTGGCCAGGGCGCGCCGTGGCACCGACGCAGCGGCTCGATCTCGCCGCAATCGGGCGGCTCACCTTCGAGGCGCCCGACCCCGAGCGCTTTCCCGCCTTGCGTCTGGCGCGCGAGGCATTGGCCGCCGGCGGCGCCGGTCCGACCGTGCTCAATGCCGCCAACGAGACCGCGGTGCACGCGTTTCTCGCCGGCCGCATCGGCTTCCTCGAGATTGCCGCGACCGTCGAGCGCACGCTCGAGGCGATGCCCGGCGGCAACCTTGATTCGCTCGACGACGTCTACAATCTCGATAGGGCCGCCCGCGAGATCGCGGCAAACCTGGTCGGCGCGCGCGGACACGCCCGCGTCGCCAAATGACGGACAGACAATGAACCAAATAACAGCATTGTTGCAGGGCGGGCTTTCCCAGTTTCTCTGGATCGCGTTCGGGTTTCTTGTGGTCTTGACCGTTCTCGTTTTCGTGCATGAGCTCGGTCATTATCTGGTTGCCCGGCGCAATGGGGTGAAGATCGAGGTCTTCTCGATCGGCTTCGGTCCCGAGCTGTTCGGCTGGTGGGACCGCGCCGGCACGCGCTGGAAGTTCAGCGCGATCCCGCTCGGCGGTTACGTCAAGATGTTCGGCGACAGCGATGCGACCTCCGGTCTGGCGATCGGCGGGCTCGACCGCCTTACCCCGGCCGAGCGCGAGGTCTCGTTCCACTGCAAGCGGCTCGGCCAGCGCACGGCGATCGTCGCCGCCGGCCCGGCCGCCAATTTCGTCTTTGCCATCGTCGTGCTGGCGCTGTTGTTCATGACCTATGGCCAGCCCTTCACCCCGGCGGAGATCGGCCAGGTCGTTCCGGGAAGCGCAGCCGAAGCTGGCGGTCTCACCGCTGGCGACAGGATCGTCAGCATGGACGGTCGGCCGATCGAACGGTTCGAAGACGTGCAGCGGGTCGTGCGGCTCAATCCGAACGTGCCGATGAGCATGGCGGTCGAGCGTGACGGAAGGTCGGTGACGCTGCGTGTCACGCCGAGCCTCATCGAAGAAAGCGACCGAATGGGCCGCCGCCAGATCGGCCAACTCGGCATCCGCGGCAGCGGCACCAAATACGTCACGCATGATCCGGTGAGCGCCGTGGCGCGTGCCACCGGCGAGACCTGGAGCCTGTCGGTCACGACGCTCGAGGCGATGTGGCAGATGATCGTCGGCAAGCGCAGCGCCGACGAACTGGGCGGGCCATTGCGCATCGCCGAGCTGTCGGGCGAAGTGATCCAGCTCGGCATCGGACCGCTGCTCTGGTTCATGGCGGTGCTGTCGGTCAATCTCGGGCTGATCAACCTGTTCCCGGTGCCGGTGCTCGACGGCGGACACCTCTTGTTTTACGCGGCCGAGGCGATCCGCGGAAAGCCGCTGGGCCCACGCACGCAGGAATACGGCTTCCGCATCGGGTTGGCGCTGGTGTTGACGCTGATGGTATTTGCGACGTGGAATGATCGCGGCGTCCTCATGAAGCTCTTTGGAACCTGACAGACGACCGGCGTCGGGGCAGCCGCAAGCATCGGGGTTGGGGGGGTTTTGGCACCACAGCGTGTGACGTTTCGCTGGCTGGCCATGCTGGTCGCCGCACTCGTAGCGGTGACCATGTGGCTGCCGTCGGCGATGGCTCAGCAGCGGCGGCCTGCCGCCGGCGCCGCGCAGCAGCGGCCGGCAGCAGGCCCCGGCGCGATCGGCGATATTCGGATCGAGGGGATCCAGCGGATCGAGCCCGAGACCGTGCGCTCCTACCTGCTGGTCCAGCCGGGGGATCCCTGGGATGTCGAGCGAGTCGATCGGTCGTTGAAGGCGCTCTTCGCCACAGGGCTCTTCGCCGATGTCAAGCTGACCCGCGAGGGCAATACGCTCGTCATCCGGGCGGTCGAAAATCCGATCATCAACCGGATCGCCTTCGAGGGTAACTCGAAGCTTTCCGACAAGGACCTCAACACCGAGATCCAATTGCGTTCGCGCGTCGTCTATACCCGCACCCGCGTGCAGAACGATGTCCGGCGCATTCTCCAGCTCTATCGCCGCCACGGCCGGTTCGCCGCCACCGTCGATCCCAAGGTCATCCAATTGTCGGAGAACCGGGTCGATCTCGTGTTCGAGATCAACGAGGGGCCGTCGACCGGCGTGCGCAGCATCAACTTTGTCGGCAATCGCCAGTTCGGCGACGGCACGCTGCGCGGCGTCATCGAGACCAAGGAAAGCCGCTGGTATCGCTTTTTGTCGACGTCGGATACCTACGACCCCGATCGGCTGACCTACGATCGCGAGCTCTTGCGCAAGTTCTACCTGGCGGAGGGCTATGCCGATTTTCGCGTGGTCTCGGCGGTCGCCGAGTTGACCCCGGACCGCGACGGTTTCGTCATCACTTTCACGATCGAGGAGGGCGAGCGGTATCACTTCGGCAACGTGGATGTCGCGATCAAACTGAAGGACCTGCCGCGCGAGACCGTGTTGCCGCTGCTCACCGTCCATTCCGACGACTGGTACGATGCGGCGGAGGTCGAACGTTCGATTGCGGTGCTGACCGACGCCCTCGGCAACCGCGGCTACGCCTTCGTCGAGGTCAAGCCGGAGATCGCCCGCAAGCGCGCCGAAAAAACCATCGACATCGTCTTCGATGTGCAGGAAGGCCCACAGGTCTACGTCGACCGGATCGACATCTCCGGCAACGTGCGGACGCTCGACAAGGTGATCCGCCGTGAGTTTCGCCTCGTCGAAGGTGACGCGTTCAACACCAACAAGATGACGCGCTCGAAAGACCGCATCAAGAATCTCGGCTTTTTCAAGAAGGTTGAGGTAACCAACCGGCCGGGCTCGGCGCCGGACCGGACGGTCGTCGGAGTCGAGGTCGAAGAACAGTCGACGGGTGAGTTGTCGCTCGGCATCGGCTTCTCGACGACCGACGGTCCGCTCGGCGACATCAACATTCGCGAGCGAAACTTCCTCGGCCGCGGTCAGGATTTGCGGATCGGCACGGTGATTTCCTTGCGCGCTCAGCAAGTCGACCTGAGCTTTACCGAGCCGTATTTCCTCGACAAGAACATCGCCGCCGGCATCGACGTGTTCGAGGTCAAGACCAGCCCGACATCGAATTTTTTCAGCGGGACCACCCCGGCTTACGTGCAGTTTTCTTATGGCGGGGCGTTGCGGGCCGGCTACCAGATCTCAGACAGCCTGCGCCAGACCTGGAAATACACGGCGCGCTCCGACGAGATTACCGACGTCCTCAGCGTCTCGAAGGGCGGCTCCCTGTTTATCGCGCTGCAACAGGGAACCCATACGACCTCGGCGATCGGCCAGGTGTTGCTGTATGACAAACGCGATAATCGCCTGGAGCCGACGTCCGGATACTACGCATCGATCGGCAACGATTTGGCTGGTCTCGGATTTGGCGTGCAATACGTCCGTAATAAGGTAAATGTTGGATATTATTATTCGGTTGCGCCGGAGTGGGTGCTGAGCTTTACCGGTGAGGCCGGCGATATTTTTGGTTGGGGCGGGGACCAGGTGCTGCTCCAGGACCGCTTCTTCGTCGGCGGCGACAATCTGCGCGGGTTTGCGCCGGCCGGGGTCGGCCCGCGCGATACGAAGAGCGGCGACGGGCTCGGCGGCAACAAATACTATGCCGGGTCGATCGCGCTCGGTGTCCCGCTCGGTTTGCCGAAAGAGCTCGGCCTTACCGGGCGGGTCTTCACCGATTTCGGCAGCCTCTGGGGGAACGACCAGGAGGGCGTCGCGCTGACCCCGGCGCAGCTGGCGATCACCGGCGGCGTCCAGCCGAAGATCGTCGACTCGACCGCGATTCGCGTCGCCGCGGGCTTCGGCGTCTCATGGAAATCCCCGCTCGGCCCGATCCGGCTCGATCTGGCGTACCCGATCAAAAAGGAGTCTTTCGACAAGACCCAGCTCTTCCATGTCAGTTTCGGTACGAGGTTCTGATGTCGGTTATGCATGCGGCGGCAGCGCCGCTGGTTCTGCTCTTCACGCTTGGCGCGATTGTCGGCGCAGCTCGGGCGCAACAGACGCCGCCGGCCGCGGCAACTGCGGCCGCGCCGTCGGGCCTGAATATTCTGGTGGTCGATGTCCAGTCCTTGTTGCAGAACTCCAAATCGGCGAAGATGGTGCGCCAGCAGATCGAGCAGAAACGCGCCGAATACGCCAAAGACATCTCGCGTCAGGAAGGCGCCTTGAAGCAGGAGCGCGACGCGCTGCAGCGGCAGCAGCCGTCGCTCTCGGCGGAGGCGCTCAACAAAAAGGGACGCGAATTCCAGCAAAAGGTCACTGAGCTGGATAAGAACGTGCAGGCCAAGCGTCAGGTTTTGGAGCGCTCCAACGGCGAGGCACTCGAAAAGATCCAGGCCGCAATGTTGAAGATCATCACCGAAATTGCGAAAGACCGTAAAGCCAATATCGTGTTTCAGCGCACCGAACTGGTGATGTTCGATCAGAATTTTGATGTGACCGACGAGGTGCTGCGCAAACTCGATGAACAGATGCCGACCTTGACCGTCAATTTTGTTGCGCCGCCGGCGGCCAATTCTCCGGCTGCGGCCGAGCAACCGGCGGCGCAGGAACCGGCAAAGAAAAAGAAGAAATAAGGGCCGGGGCCGCGATCGGGCATGAACGCACGGCGATGGCAGACCCTCGCTTCTTCGATCGTGCCGGGCCCTATTCGCTTGCCGCACTTGGCGCGCTGACCGGGGCGAGGCTGCACGACGCGGGCGACGGCGGACGGCTGGTGGCCGATGTGGCGCCGCTCGAAACGGCCGGTCCCGATGATTTGACCTTTCTCGACAATCGCAAATATGTCGATGCGTTTGCCGGTTCGCGCGCCGGTGCCGCCTTGGTCGGCGAGCAGCTCGTCGGCAGGGCGCCTGCCGGGATGGCGCTCTTGATCGCGAGCGACCCCTACAAGGCGTTCGCCCGCGCCGCGCAAGCCTTCTATCCGGTGCCGCCGGTCGTGCCGCGGCGGGACCCGTCGGCTGTGATCGACCCGACCGCGACGGTTCCGGCCGATTGCGACATCGGCCCCCACGTCGTCATCGAGGCCGGCGCCCGGATCGGCGCGCGCTGCCAGATCGGTGCGAACACGGTGATCGGCGCCGCGGTCGAACTGGGCGACGATTGCCGGATCGGCGCCAATGTGACGCTGAGCCACTGTCTGATCGGCGCCCGCGTGATGCTGCACCCGGGCGTGCGAATTGGCCAGCCCGGCTTCGGCTTCGCGCCGGACCGGGAGGCGCCGGTCAAGGTGCCGCAACTTGGCCGGGTGATCGTCGGCGACGATGTCGATATCGGCGCCAATACAACGATTGACCGCGGCTCGGGACACGATACGGTGATCGGCGCTGGCACAATGATCGATAATCTGGTGCAGATCGGGCACAATGTCGCGGTTGGCCGGGGTTGCATCCTGGCCGGTCAGGTTGGGGTTTCCGGCAGCACCAAGCTCGGCGATTTTGTCATGGCGGGAGGACAGGCCGGTTTCGCCGGCCATCTGAGGATCGGCAGCGGCGCGCGGGTTGCCGCCAAGTCGGGGCTGATGCGCGATGTCGCGCCGGGGGAGACGGTCAGCGGCATCCCGGCGGTGCCGATCGGTTCGTTCATGAGACAGGTGGCGCTTCTGCAACGCCTTGCGAAGAAGAAGGACGGGCGATGATCGATCCGGCCTGCACCGACGAGCAGTCGGTCCAGTTGGACGTGCAGCGGATCATGGAGATGATCCCGCACCGCCCGCCCTTCCTGATGATCGACAAGGTCATCGATGTGGTGGCCAACGAGCGGGCGACCGGCGTCAAGAACGTCTCGATCAGCGAGCCTTATTTTCAGGGTCATTTCCCGACCCGTCCGGTGATGCCGGGCGTCTTGATCATCGAGGCGATGGCGCAGACCGCCGCGGTGCTCGTCGTCCATACCCTGGGACCGGATTCCGAGGGCAAGCTCGTCTATTTCATGAGCGTCGACAACGCGCGGTTTCGCCGGCCGGTGTTTCCCGGCGACGTTCTCCATGTCCGCGTCATGAAGCAGCGCAATCGCGCCAACGTGTGGAAATTCGAGGGCCGCGCCGAGGTGCGCGGCCAGTTGATGGCGGAAGCGGTGTTCGCCGCAATGATCCTCAACGACTAGCCGGCGATGCCCGAGATCCACCCCACCGCGATCGTGGCGCCGGGTGCGCGGCTCGCCGACGACGTCGTGGTCGGTCCCTATTGCGTGATCGGCGAGCACGTCGTGCTCGGGGCGGGGGTCCGCCTCAAATCGCATGTCGTCATCGACGGGCGCACGACGATCGGTGCCGGCACGCGGATCTTCCCGTTCGCCTCGATCGGCCACGAGACGCAGGATCTGAAATATGCCGGCGAGCCGTCTTCGCTCGAAATCGGCGGCGACAACACGATCCGCGAGCACGTGACGATCAACCCCGGCACCGCCGGCGGCGGCATGGTCACCCGGATCGGCAGTCATTGCCTCCTGATGGTCGGCGCGCACGTCGCGCACGACTGCCAGATC
>DASYUS010000174.1:0-10129 GCA_036000945.1 Allostellaceae bacterium | reverse complement strand
CGGCGACCGCTCCGGCGGCGAGCGCGAATTCGGCCCGGTGCTGGCGCGGGCCGCGGCGGCGGTCGGCATCGCCGCGATCTTCCTCGAAACCCACCAGGACCCCGACCATTCGGGCACCGCCGAGGCGCAGACGATGCTGCCGCTGAAGGCGCTGCCCGGGCTGATCGAAACCCTTATTGCCTTGGATAGAGTCGCGAAGGCCCGGCCGCGCAGCGGGATGTAGCAAACTCCCTCTACCCCACCGGGGGAGAGGGTTGGGGTGAGGGGGCAAATCGGCTATGCCTTGCCGACCTCACCCCTCACCCGGCCGCCGTTTCGCGGCGGCCACCCTCTCCCGCACTGCGGGAGAGGGGCTGATTGGAGGCCCCCGATGACCGCCATCGCCGACATCCATGCCCGCGAGATCCTCGATAGCCGGGGCAACCCGACGGTCGAGGTCGAGGTGACGCTCGATAGCGGCACGGTGGGTCGCGCCGCGGTGCCGTCGGGTGCCTCGACCGGAGCGCACGAGGCGGTCGAGAAGAGAGACGGCGATGCGAAGCGCTACGGCGGCCGCGGCGTGCTCGCGGCGGTCGGCGCCGTCAACGGCGAGATCTTCGATGCGCTCAGCGGGTTCGACGCGGCCGACCAGCTGAGAATCGACCGCACCCTTGTCGCGCTCGACGGCACGCCGAACAAGGGCCGGCTCGGCGCCAACGCCGTGCTCGGCGTCAGCCTCGCCTGCGCCAAGGCGTCGGCCATCGACCTCGACCAGACGCTCTACCGCTATGTCGGCGGCGTCTTTGCCCGCACGCTGCCGGTGCCGATGATGAACATCGTCAACGGCGGCGTGCATGCCGACAACCCGATCGACCTCCAGGAATTCATGATCATGCCGGTCGGCGCGCCAAGCGTCGCCGAGGCGATCCGCCTGGGCTCGGAAATCTTCCACACGCTCCGCCGCAAGCTGCACGACGCCGGCCACAACACCAATGTCGGCGACGAGGGCGGCTTCGCGCCCAACCTCGCTTCGGCCGATGCGGCGCTCGGCTTTGTCATGCAGGCGATCGAGGCCGCCGGCTACCACCCGGGCGACGATGTCGTGCTGGCGCTCGACCCGGCGGCGAGCGAGTTCTACCGCGACGGCAAATACCACCTGACCGGCGAGGGCAAGGTGCTCGACGCCGCCGGCATGGTGGCCTATTACGCCGACCTGGTCGCCCGCTACCCGATCGTCTCGATCGAGGACGGCATGGCCGAAGACGACTGGGACGGCTGGGAAGCCCTGACGCGCGCCCTCGGCGGCAAGATCCAGCTGGTCGGCGACGATCTGTTCGTCACCAACCCCGAGCGGTTGAGACAGGGGATTGCCCGCGGTGTCGGCAACGCGCTCCTCGTCAAGGTCAACCAGATCGGCACGCTGAGCGAGACGCTCGATGCAGTCGAGACCGCGCTGCGCACGGGCTACGGCGTCGTCTTTTCGCACCGCTCCGGCGAGACCGAGGATGCAACGATCGCCGATCTCGCGGTCGCCACCAATGCCGGGCAGATCAAGACCGGCTCGCTGTCGCGCTCCGACCGCCTCGCCAAATACAACCAGCTGATCCGCATCGAGGAGGAGCTCGGCGAATCGGCTCTCTATCCGGGCCGCAAAGCGCTGCGGCGCTAGCCGGCTTTCTGTCGCAGCGGCAGCGGCATGGCGCGTGCGCCGGTGCGTCCTTCGAGACGCGCCCTGCGGGCGCTCCTCAGGATGACGAGTCTTTGATGGCATTGAGAAAAGCGTCATCCTGAGGAGGCGCGAAGCGCCGTCTCGAAGGACATACGGCGGCGATCCGGCGCCCAGCCATAACCCGACCTCGGGGCGCTGGAATTGACGCCCGCCATCACGCGTGGTGCTGTTTTCCGATGATCGTGTTGCGCGAGATGCGCCGGCGGGCCAAGGTGCTTGTCGCCCCGGTTCTGGGCCTGGGGCTGACCGGCTATTTCGCCTACCACCTCGTCGAAGGCGACCGCGGCCTGCGTGCCTGGCTGCGGATCACGCAGGAGTTGCGCCTCGCCAAGGCGACCCTGGCGGTGGTCGATGCCGACCGCGCCGCGCTCGACCACAAGGTGTCGCATATGCGGCGCGACCGGGTCGATCCCGATCTCCTCGACTCGCAGGTGCGCCGGACGCTCGACGTCGCAGCGCCTAACGAGATCGTCATCATGCAGCCGCCGGACCAGCGCTGAGCTGCACCCTATCGGGCTCGCGTCGCCGCTTTTCCTCGCCTTTCCCGCGCGGCGATTCCCTGTTTATCGCCAAGGAATTGATGCCCCTGAGGTTGCAAAGCGGCGGATTTGACTCCATGCTTCGGGGCCAGCCCGGAGGAGCCTAGATGGCAGTCACGCGCAAGGCCAAGGCGGTCAAGCCTGCGGCCGAATCCGCCGAGCCTCACGTCTCGCCCGATGCGCTCAAACGCTATTACCGGGACATGCTGCTGATCCGCCGCTTCGAGGAGCGCGCCGGGCAGATGTACGGCATGGGGCTGATCGGCGGCTTCTGCCATCTCTACATCGGCCAGGAGGCGGTCGTCGTCGGCATGCAGGCCGCGCTCGAAGAGGGCGACACCGTCGTCACGACCTACCGCGATCACGGCCACATGCTCGCCTGCGGCATGGACCCGAAGGGCGTCATGGCCGAGCTGACCGGGCGGCGCGGCGGCTATTCGCACGGTAAGGGCGGCTCGATGCACATGTTCAGCCCGGAGAAGCATTTCTACGGCGGTCACGGCATCGTCGGCGCCCCGGTGCCGATCGGCACCGGGCTCGGCTTTGCCCACCGCTATCGCGGCGACGGGCATATCTCCGTCACCTATTTCGGCGACGGCGCGGTCAATCAGGGCCAGGTCCACGAAAGCTTCAACATGGCCGCACTGTGGAAGCTGCCGGTCGTCTACGTCATCGAAAACAACCGCTACGGCATGGGCACCTCGGTCAGCCGCGCCTCGGCGCGCCCCGACCTGTTTCACCGCGGCGTGCCCTACGGCATCCCCGGCGAGCAGGTCGACGGCATGGACGTGGTCGCAGTCCACCAGGCCGGGCTGGCCGCCGCCGAGTACGCGCGCTCCGGCCAGGGGCCAATCATTCTCGAAATGCTGACCTACCGCTATCGCGGCCACTCGATGTCCGACCCGGCGAAATACCGCAGCCGCGAGGAAGTCAGCCGGATGCGAGCCGAGCACGACCCGATCGACCATCTGCGCCAGCGATTGCTCAATGATCATCAGGCCGAAGAGGCCGAGCTGAAGCTGATCGAGAAGCGTGCCCGCGACCTCGTCGCCGAGGCCGCGCAGTATGCCCAGGATTGCCCGGAGCCGGACCCGAGCGAGTTGTGGACCGACGTATTGGTCGAGGCCTAGAAAGGCGGGTGGAGGCGCGGCGGTCCGCTGATGATGCCGAGGACGTGAATGGCCAGCGAAGTCCTGATGCCGGCATTGTCGCCGACGATGACCGAGGGCAAGATCGCGCGCTGGGTCAAGAGCGAGGGCGAGACCGTGCGCGCCGGCGACGTGCTCGCCGAGATCGAGACCGACAAGGCGACCATGGAGGTCGAAGCCGTGGATGAGGGCGTGCTGGCCAAGATCGTCATTCCCGAAGGTACCGACCATGTTGCAGTCAACACCAGGATCGCGCTGATCGCCGAGAATGGTGAGGACGTGGACGCCGCTGCAGCTCGGCCTGCGGCGCCCTCGCCGGTGCGGGAGGCGCCCCCGCCGGCGCCTGCCGCACGCGCTCGTGCCGCAGCGCCCGCCGCGCCGGAGGAATACACGGGAAAAACCGTGACGCAGACCGTGCGCGAGGCGTTGCGCGACGCGATGGCCGAAGAGATGCGGCGCGACGACAGCGTGCTCCTGCTCGGCGAGGAAGTCGCCGAATACGAGGGCGCTTACAAGGTCAGCCAGGGTCTCCTGCAGGAATTCGGCCCGCGCCGCGTCATCGACACACCGATTACCGAGCAGGGTTTTGCCGGGCTCGGCATCGGCGCCGCCTTCGCCGGATTGAAGCCGATCGTCGAGTTCATGACGTTCAACTTCGCCATGCAGGCGATGGACCAGCTGATCAACTCGGCCGCCAAGACGCGCTACATGTCAGGCGGCCAGATGCAGTGCCCGATCGTCTTCCGCGGGCCGAACGGCATCGCCGCACGGGTCGCCGCGCAGCATTCGCAATGCTATGCCAGCTGGTACGCGCACGTCCCGGGGCTCAAGGTCGTCGCGCCCTACACCGGCGCCGACTTCAAGGGCCTCCTCAAATCGGCAATCCGCGACCCCAACCCGGTCATCTTCCTCGAGCACGAGCTGGTCTATGGCGAGAGCTTCGCGGTGCCGGACGACCCCGATTTCCTCGTGCCGATCGGGCGGGCGCGCATCGCCCGCGCCGGCGATGAGGTCACGATCGTCGCCTTCTCGCGCATGGTGAAGCTCGCCCTGCAGGCCGCCGAGGAGCTGGAGAAGGTCGGGATCTCGGCGGAAGTCGTTGACCTGCGCACGCTGCGGCCGTTCGATGCCGCGACGGTCGTCCAATCGGTCAAGAAGACCAACCGCATCGTCACCGTCGAGGAAGGCTGGCCATTCGCCGGGATCGGCGCCGAGATTGCCGCGGTGGTCATGGAGGAGTGCTTCGACTGGCTCGACGCGCCGCTGAGGCGCGTCACCGGCAAGGACGTGCCATTGCCCTACGCCGCCAACCTCGAACGCCTCGCCACCCCGCAGATCGAAGACATCGTCGTCGCCGCCCGCGAGGTGGCGTACCGCTAGCAATGCCCCTCTCCCGCACTGCGGGAGAGGGTGGCGAGCGCAGCGAGCCGGGTGAGGGTCTCGCCGTGCTCCAGACCCTCTCACCCTCCCGCGCCTTTGGCGTGGGTCTCGCCCTCTCCCTCAACGCGGGAGAGGCGCTTGTCGGGAGACGTGATGCCCATCGAGATCCGCATGCCGGCGCTGTCGCCGACGATGACCGAAGGCAACCTTGCGCGTTGGCTGAAGAAGGAAGGCGACGAGGTCCATTCGGGCGACGTCATCGCCGAAATCGAGACCGACAAGGCGACGATGGAGTACGAGGCGGCCGATGAGGGTCGCCTCGGTCGCATCATCGTCCCCGAGGGCGCGCAGGGCATCAAGGTCAACGAGCCGATCGCCCTCCTCCTCGAAGAAGGCGAGGACGCCTCGGCGCTCGCCGGCTTCGCCGCCGCGCCGGCGGCGCCTGTACCGGCAAGCCCCCACCCTAACCCTCCCCCGCTTGCGGGGGAGGGGATGCCGCGTGTTGTCAACCCTCCCCCGCTAGCGGGGGAGGGAAGGGTGGGGGTATCGCCGAACGGCCAGGGCCGCATCTTCGCCAGCCCGTTGGCGCGGCGGATGGCTGTGCATGCCGGGCTCGACCTTGCGGCGATCCGCGGCTCCGGGCCGCAGGGCCGCATCGTCAAGGCTGACATCGATGCGGCGCTGGCCGCGGTGGGAACGCAACTCGCAGCGGCCCCGACTCTGCGCCCTGCCACCGCGGCCGCACCCCCTGCGGCGGTCTTCGCCAGGCCGCAGGTGCTGGCGCTCGCCGGCAGCCCGCCCTTTACCGAGAAGCCGCACAGCGCGATGCGCCGCGTCATCGCCCGCCGCCTCACCGAGTCGAAGCAGACCGTCCCGCACCACTACATGTCGGTCGATTGCGCGATCGACGACCTGCTGAAGGTTCGCGCGACGCTCAACGCGAAGTCCGAGACGCGGATCTCGGTCAACGATTTCGTCATTCGCGCTGCCGCGCTCGCCTTGCGCCAGGTGCCGGCGGCCAACGCCGCGTGGAGCGACGATGCGATCCTCCTCTGGGAGCGCGCCGACATCTCGGTCGCGGTCGCGCTCGACGACGGGCTCATCACCCCGATCGTCAGGGGTGCCGACCAGAAGGGGCTGGCGCAGATCGCCGCCGAGATGAAGGACCTCGCCGAGCGCGCCCGCGCCGGCAAGCTGAAGCTCGAAGAGTTTCAGGGCGGCACGTTCTCAGTCTCGAACCTTGGGATGTACGGCATCCGCGATTTCGCCGCGGTGATCAACCCGCCGCAGGGCTGCATCCTCGCCGTCGGCGCCGGCGAGCAGCGTCCGGTCGTGCGCGGCGGCCAGCTCGCGGTCGCCACGGTGATGACTTGCACGCTGTCGAGCGATCACCGCGTCGTCGACGGCGCCGTCGCCGCCCAATTCCTCGCCGCCTTCAAGAAGCTCGTCGAAGACCCGCTGACGATGCTGCTGTAATCATTCCATCGTCACCCCCGCGAAAGCGGGGGTCCAGGGCCAGCGACGGAGCGCATGGCCCTGGATTCCTGCTTTCGCGGGAATGACATATTGGCTCCGGTACGGAACGGAGCTTCACTCTATGGCCGAAACTTCCTTCGACCTCTTGGTGCTGGGCGGCGGGCCGGGCGGGTATGTCGCGGCGATCCGCGCGGCGCAGCTCGGGATGAAGATCGCGGTCGTCGAGCGTGAGCATCTGGGCGGCATCTGCCTCAACTGGGGCTGCATCCCGACGAAGGCGCTATTGCGCACGGCCGAGATCCACCACCTGCTGCATAACCTCGACCAGTTCGGCCTGTCGGCGAAGGAAGTGTCCTTTGACGCCGGGAAGGTCATCGCCCGGTCGCGCGCGGTGGCGAAGCAGCTGTCGAACGGCGTCGCCTACCTCCTGCGCAAGCACAAGGTGACGGTCGTCAGCGGGGAGGGGAGGCTCGCCGGCGCGGGAAAAATCGCGGTGGCGAAGGACGGGAAGCCGGCCGGGGATCTCGAAGCCAAGCACATCATCCTCGCCACCGGGGCGCGGGCGCGCTCGCTGCCCGGCCTCGAACCCGACGGCAAGCTGGTATGGACCTACAAGGAGGCGATGGTGCCGGCGGCGATCCCGAAATCGCTCCTGGTCGTCGGCTCGGGCGCGATCGGCATCGAGTTCGCCAGCTTCTACCGCGACATGGGCGCGGAAGTGACGGTCGTCGAGGTGCTCGACCGCGTGCTCCCGATCGAGGACGAGGAGATTTCGGCTTTCGCCCGCAAGGCGTTCGAGAAGCAGGGGATCAAGATCCACACGAGCGCCACGGTGAAGGGCCTGAAGCGCGGCCGCAGCAGCGCAACGGCGCAGGTCGAGGCCGGCGGGAAGACGTTCGAGGTCGAGGCCGAGCGGGTGATCCTCGCCGTCGGGATCACCGGCAACGTCGAGGGGATCGGCCTCGAAGGCACCGCAGTCAAGGTCGAGCGCAGCCATATCGTCGTCGACGAGTGGCTGCGCACCGGCGAGGCCGGGGTCTATGCGATCGGCGATGTCGTCGGGCCGCCGTGGTTGGCGCACAAGGCGATGCACGAGGGCGTCATCTGCGTCGAGCACATCGCCGGGGTCAACGACGTCCACCCGCTCGACACGAGGAACATCCCCGGCTGCACCTATTGCCGGCCGCAGGTGGCGAGCGTCGGGCTGACCGAGAAGGCGGCGCAAGACGCCGGCCACGAGGTTCGGGTCGGCCGCTTCCCGTTCATCGGCAACGGCAAGGCGATCGCTCTCGGCGAGCCCGAGGGCATGGTGAAAACCGTGTTCGACGCCAAGACGGGCGAGCTCCTGGGTGCCCACATGGTCGGCGCCGAGGTCACCGAGCTGATCCAGGGCTACGCGATCGCCAAGACGCTCGAAACGACCGAGGCCGAACTGATCCGCACGATCTTCCCGCACCCGACGATCTCCGAGACGATGCACGAAGCCGTGCTTGACGCCTACGGCCGCGCCATCCACTTCTAGCGTGCCGGCGAAAACCCCTCTCCTGCACTGCGGGAGCGGGTGGCTCGCCCCGCGGGGGCGAGACGGGTGAGGGTGAGGCCGCCCGATCCGCTGCTCGCCCCCTCACCCCAACCCTCTCCCCCGATGGGGGAGAGGGGGTTTGTTGGAGCGCATGGCACTGACGACGATTCCAACCTTCCTGCCGGTCCGCCATCCCGAGAAGGCGGCGCGGCCGGACAGCCCGAGCCCGCGGAAGCCGCCGTGGATCCGCGTCAAGGCGCCGGGTTCGCCCGAATACCACGCGACGCGGCGGCTGATGCGCGAGTTGAACTTGCACACCGTCTGCGAGGAGGCGGCCTGCCCCAATATCGGCGAGTGCTGGAAGGAGAAGCACGCGACGATGATGATCCTCGGCGCGGTGTGCACCCGCGCCTGCACGTTCTGCAACGTCGCGACCGGCCGGCCGGATCAGGTCGACCCGTATGAGCCCGAGCGGGTAGGCAAGGCGGTCGCTGCGCTCGGCCTCAATCACATCGTCGTCACCTCGGTCGACCGCGACGATCTGACGGATGGCGGCGCCGGTCATTTCGCGCGGACGATCGCGGCCATCCGCCACGCTGCGCCGGCAACGACGATCGAGGTGCTGGTGCCGGATTTCCTGCGCAAGGAGGGCGCGATCGAGGTGGTGATGGCAGCCGCTCCCGATGTCCTCAACCACAATCTCGAAACCGTGCCGCGGCTCTATGCCGAGGTCCGGCCGGGGGCGCGCTATTTCCACTCGCTGCGCCTCCTTGACCAGGCGAAGCGGCTGGAGCCGGCGGGCTTCACCAAATCCGGCATCATGGTCGGGCTTGGCGAGGAGAAGGGCGAGGTGCTGCAGGTGATGGACGATCTGCGCGCCGCCCAAGTCGATTTCCTGACGATCGGGCAATACCTGCAGCCGACGCCGAAGCACCATCCGGTTGCCCGCTTCGTCCCGCCGGAGGAGTTTGAGGCCTATCGCCGGCAGGCGCTGGGCAAAGGGTTTTTGATGGTGTCGGCGTCGCCGTTGACGCGCTCTTCCTATCATGCCGGCGACGATTTCGCGCGGCTGAGGGAGGCGCGGACGGCCGCGCTCTCCACATCTGTCATTCCCGCGCAATCGGGAATCCAGGGCGAGCCGCGGGTGGTTGCTCCTGGACCGCCGCTTTCGCGGGGGTGACGATCGGCAATGCCGACGCATGCCGAGCAGCGGGTGCTGCCGTACACGCCCGAGCAGCTTTTTGCGCTGGTCGCCGATATCGAGCGCTACCCGGAATTTTTGCCGTGGTGCGTCGGCGCCCGCATCCGCGAGCGCCGGCCCGACCTCGTCGTCGCCGACCTCGTCATCGGCTTTCGCATGTTCCGCGAGCGCTTCACCTCGCGCGTCGCGCTCGACCCGCCGCGCCGCATCGACGTGACCTACACCGAAGGGCCGTTCAAACACCTGAACAACCACTGGGTGTTCGAACCGGCGCCGGGCGGCTGCCGCGTCGATTTCTTCGTCGATTTCGAGTTCAAGTCGCGGCTGTTACAGCACCTCATCGAACTGTTGTTCCACGAGGCGGTGCGTCGCATGGTCGGCGCCTTCGAACACCGCGCCGAAGCCCTTTACGGCCGCCCGGCCCCTGACGCGGCTGGCAAACCTGCAGTGTAGCAAAACCGCCTTATCCCAGCCCCGCCGCGTCTTGCAGCAGCTCGAGGGCGAGGACGACGGCCGCGTTGCGGACCTCGGCACGGTCACCGGGGAATATGCGGCGCTCGACGCGCATCGCGCCGTCCTTGCGTGCGATGCCGAGATAGACCAGCCCGATCGGCTTTGGCGCTGTGCCGCCGCCCGGTCCGGCGATGCCGGTGGTCGACACCGCGAGGTCGACCGGCGCATGCGCGATCGCGCCTCGCGCCATCGCCGCTGCTGTCTCCGCGCTGATTGCGCCATACGCCGCGATCGTGTCGGCCGGCACGCCGAGCAACTCCATCTTGGCTTGGTTCGAATAGGTCACAAAGCCGCGCTCGACGACGTCGGACGCACCGGCGATCGCGGTCAGCGCCCCGGCGATGAGACCGCCGGTGCAGGATTCGGCGGTGGCAAGGCGCCAGCCACGCGCCCGGCATGCGGCCAGCACCGCCTCGGCGAGCGCCAGTGTTTCAGGATCGAACACCGAGAACTCCTTCGCCGATCAACAGCACGATAATAGCGTAAAACGCCGCCACGACATCGTCGAGCATGATGCCGAGACCGCCCGAGACCCGCCGCTCGATCGCCCGCGCCGGAAATGGCTTGGCGATGTCAAAGACCCGGAACAGCACGAAGGCGGCCGCGTAGGCCCGCCAATCGAGCGGCGCCGCGACCAGCACC